>JASJEK010000458.1 GCA_030064915.1 Xenococcaceae cyanobacterium MO_234.B1 | reverse complement strand
GAAATTACAGATTAAATGGAAAAGAAAGATTAAAAATAAAGGTGATGCTGTTATTGCAAGTTAAATGTGGATTAGCTTATCTGTTTTCCCGAAGGGGGTTTATCCTTACTTTGGTCTAGGGCTGTGATCCATATTTCTAATTGTTCATCGGGCTGTAATTTAAACAGGGAACGAATTTGGTATTCACTACTTGGTAATCGTACATCAGAATTTTTGTGTACGGTCGTTATATACATCTAAATAAATATATAAAACAACAACAACAACGTTTTCTTTTTTTGGCTTTCTACAACGTAGAATAAATAATATATACATTATATTACACAACGTTGTATAATGTTGGCAACGAGAAGGAAAATTCGGAACGATGCAAGTCAAAAAAGGAATAACAACAAAAGGAAAAGAAGTCTGGATGGTTCTAGATGAAAATTACTCTCCCGTACCTCCAATTCATGACTATCTTCGGTACTTAGAAAATAAGAATTATTCGCCAAATACTTTAAGAGCCTATGCAGGAAATCTTAGACTTTACTGGAAATTTTTGAATGAGAACAAAATTGACTGGACTAAGATAACAATATTGAATTTATCTGAATTTATCTACTGGTTAAAAACTTCTAATTCAAAAGTTATTGATATACAACAAAAAACCGCCATTAGAGCGGAAAAAACTATTAATCACATTCTTAAAACCGTTAGATCGTTTTATGACTTTCAAAGTCGATTAGGAGCAGTTGATGAGTTAGATATCTATCAAATCAAGAAAATAAATAAGTCTAAGCTCAACTACAAATCACTTTTACATCACACTAAGTCTGGAACAATTAAGACAAATATTCTTAAACTAAAAGAGCCTAAGACCTTTCCAGGTTGTCTTACTCAAGATGAAGTCAGAAAGCTAATTAACGGATGCAATAATATCAGAGATAGATTTTTGCTTTGTCTACTCTACGAGACTGGTATGAGGATAGGAGAGGCATTAGGGCTGAGACATGAAGATATTCATTCTAGAGGGGTTAATGAAATCCATGTAGTCAACAGAGACAACAATGCTAATCGTGCTAGAGCCAAGTCAGAAGGCAGAGTTCTTCATGTCTCTAAAGAGTTAATGCGGTTGTATTCAACTTATTTAATAGATGATTATCCCGAAGTAGATAGCGATTATGTATTTATTAATTGCTGGAAAGAACCAATAGGAAAACCCTTATCAAAGTCTAATGTAGACAACCTATTTGTTCGGTTAGCTAAAAAGATAGGAGTAAAAGCTCATCCACATCTTTTAAGACATACTCACGCTACAGAACTCATTAAAGCTGATTGGGATATGGCTCATGTTCAGAAACGGCTGGGTCATTCTGACATTCAAACAACAGTTAATACTTATGTTCATCTCACCAATGAGGATTTAGCTCAAAAATATCAAGAGTATTTAAAGAATAGAAAATAATGTTTAAACCTGAGCCAAGCAATTATTTGTTACTAGCTGATATATCGAATGAATCAAAGCCGACTAATTTTTGGAACAACCATGTATGGACTGCTGAAGAATTAGGATTAAAAATTACTCCTGGTTCTTCAGAAACTAAATTATATTTTCACAAAATTAAACCAGCTGGGTTAGTAAGTTGGATTAAAAAGTTTATTTTTTACAGAACTTCTCATAATGCATTTTCTACTGTAGCTGGAGATTTAAAAGGAATTAAAGCCTTTGGATTATTCTTATCTAAATCTTTGCCAAATTTAATCAATATCAATCAAATAAATGAAGAAATCATAACTAATTACTATTTGTATCTAAGACAACAAAATTACCAACCCGGACTCATCAAAAAATATTTACTTGCCTTAAAAATTTTTCTCGATACAGGGAACGGTCAGAACTGGTTTAATATTCCTTGCCAATTTATAAGTAACTGGATAAGGACAGCAGATAAAGAAATTAAACAGATACCTAAATTTATTCCCGATGACATACTCAGACAATTAAATCAACATTTTGAATTTTTACCAGACCCAGTACAAAGAATGGTATTAGTGATTCAAGAATGCGGATTAAGAGTTAGTGAGCTTGTCAGCTTAAAATTTAATTGTTTGCAGCAGGATTCTACAGGAGGATGGTTTCTTAATTTTATACGCTCAAAAATTAAAAAAGAAGACGTTATTCCTATCTCCAATGAACTAGCAGGAGTTATTAAAGCGCAACAAGATTATATTCGGAACGTATTTGCCAAAAAATATCAATATTTATTTTGTGGTTCAGAACGCTATTTTAAAAAAAGAGAGGTGCATGATTTTATTGCCAAACCCCAAATTATGCCTTCTCAAAGATTTAATGATTATCTAAATTGGCTGAGTAAAAAATTTAATATTTGCGATAGCTCTGGAGTAATTTGGCATTTTCACAGTCATCAGTTTCGTCATACTGTGGGAACCAGAATGATTAATAATAACGTTCCGCATCACATTATACAAAGATATTTAGGACATAGCTCTCCAACTATGACTTCAGTATATGCATATATTATGGATACTACTCTCAAAAAAGAGATTAATGATTATCATAACAAGGTAGTAAATATTGCTGGAGAAGTTATAAAATCTAAATTTCCAGAACTAGATAATAGTACCGATCTTCAATGGATGAAAAAACAAATTCTAGGAGAAGTTTTACCTAATGGTTATTGTGCTTTACCTGCCGACTTTACTTGCTCTAAAGGTAATGCTTGTCTTCAATGTGGAGATTTTCGTACTAGTTTAGAGTTCTTAGATAAACACAAAAAACAAAGAGAACGTACTCTTCAAGTTTTAAAAGCAGCAAAAGCCAATAATTGGCAACGTCAAGTTCAAATCAATGAAGAAGTTTTAAAAAGCCTAAATAATATTATTAATGAGTTGGAGCAAGACTAATGGATGAAGGTAAAAACAAAAGAATAACTGCTCTAAAGAATGCTGCTGAAGACAAAAGAAAATTTTGCTCTGAAGCAACAGATAAAGCTATTATAAAACTGATTAACGCAAACAAGCCATTAACTATTGCTAACGTAGCAAGAGAAGCGGGAGTCTCTACTAGCTACATTTACAAATATCCAGACTTAAAAGAACGAATTCAATCTTTAAAAAATAAACAAAACTTTAATCATCGTCCAGATAAAAAAGCTTCAGATAATTCTAAAAATACAATTATTTATAATTTAAAAGAGGAAATTAAACGCTTAAGAAAAGATTTAGCAGAATCCAAACAAGCTAATCAGGTTCTTATCGGTAAATTATATGACTATCAAAATAATCAAACTATTATCGAACGTCTTAAAGCTGAAAATAACAAACAGGCAAAACAGATACAAGAATTACAAGCTAAATTATCTGAAACTTGTCAAGAATTAGAAACTTCTAAAAATATAATAGTAAGAACTAATCATCAAGTAACTTCTCTGACCCCTAAAATAGAACAGTCAATCAAGAAAAATCATATTGATGATGAAATAAAACATAAATTATCCCAAATAGGAGCTAGAGTTAATACTAGTTTAAATAAAATTATTCAATCTAAATCAAAGCTAGAAATTATTAATGCTATTTCAGCAGTTGAAGAATACATTGCTACTGGGAAAAAAGTCAAATCAAAAGCTGGATTACTAAGAAAAGCATTAGAAGAAAATTGGATGCCAAATTTAACGGATGAAGCAAGAAAAATAAATCAAGTTACTGATAGTTTTTCCGAATGGTTTAAATTGGCAAAGGAAGAAGGAATTGTGCAAGCTAGTCAAGGGACTAAAGATGGCATTCTAGTGTTAGAAGCTACTGGAGAGTGGACACCCTTAGAAACAATTCTTGAAAAAGGATGGACATTAGAGTATTTACAAAAAAGGAATATGAGATGAACTACGTTGTGTAAATCATACACAGCGTATAAGTTTTGCTCTATATACGTTGTGGACGTTGTGATGCACATAACGGTCGTACACATTTCCCTCTGAATATGATCGTACACATCAAATGCAGCAATTAGCTTGTAAGCGTAATTTCTCTTAAGTCCAATTTCTTGTTCGCACCATTGACCAAAGGTAGAGGCCTCAAAACGATATAACTTGCGGTCTCGATAATACTTGAGTTTCTCTCCCAAAGTCGCTCCCGAATTGACGGGATAAATTGATGATTTCTTCCTTGAGCGCGCGCGCTTCATTTCGGTCTTTATCTGCTTCACTTCGATTAGAGTTTTCCCTGTGGGAATTAGAGGATTGGCTACTATCTAAAACCGCTCCTGGTTGGGAATTTTCAGATAGCGCAGACAATAAGGATTGCCCCGAATCCAACCTTTTGTTATTATTCATAGTGTCTAATCTTTTCTATTTAAACAAGATTCTTTCTGTTTCAAGGAACAGAAAAAATACAATAATTTCGAGGTAGCTGGTTGCAACAGCTACCTTAAATTTTCTCTGATTTTGCCTTAAAAATCAACCAGGAAAAAACATTTGAAATTATTTGGCCACTCTCTCGAAAAAAAGCATCATATAATTCACTTACGACTCCCTCAATGAGCAAAGAATGATCCATGTTCCAGTAGACCTCTTGCACCCATTCCCATAAACTTTGGTGGTGTTAGGTAAGAGGTAAGAGCTTATGTGGTAAGAGGTAGCTAGAAGCTAAAAAGATTGATAATTTTAGAACATTCTAGTTTCTTTTAGCATTTATTATGACCGTGGGAGATGGGTGCTTGCGAGAGAGCATATCTAACCACGGTGTTGCCAAATAGCCTTAAATTAGACCTTAAATATACCTTTTACCTTTTACCTTTTACCTCTTACCTGACGAATGAAAGAAGTCTAGTTTTCAAGTCAATGAAGTTGGAATAGTTATGGAGATCCGACAGAATTCTTGCCATTTTGTAGTAAGAGATAATTTTCCGCCATGTTCCCCCTCAATAATTTCTTTGACAATATACAACCCTAAACCAGTCCCCTGATCTCCTTTAGTGGTATAAAATTCTTCAAAAACTTTCTTTTCATCTTCAGGCTTGATC
>JASJEK010000457.1 GCA_030064915.1 Xenococcaceae cyanobacterium MO_234.B1 | reverse complement strand
GTTTTTATCACTGCAAGGCTACAGTACTCACCTTGCGAGTCTTGATTATCCTATAGTAAGGATAGTGGTCTCTAAGGTTTATACAGCGGAGAGTTCGCGCTACCACGGCTACATCTCTTCATTTCTCGCTTTATCTTAAGAGCCACTATACCACAAATCCTGCCCGTAATTCATGAGGGGCTGCGTGCTGAATTTAGTTCAGCACTTTAAAAGCCCCGTCCCTCCGATGAATCGGGGGACTTCTTACGGAAGAAAGTTAAAGTGCATTTAATCGGTAGCTACGAAGGTACTGGTTTCGATAATAATTTGCGCTTTACTCGTATTTGGACTCTCTCTTCTAGTAATAATTGGCAGATCGTAGCTGCCCATTCCAGTGTCGTAGATTTCTAAAGCTTCTTCTCATCGGTTTTTCTCAGTCGATATCGGAGTATTTTACTATAAATCAAACTATTGTAGCTAACAGTTACAATGTAACTATAAATTAAAAATAGTATTTAAAATGTCCAAAGTAGTTAGCACTAGACTAGCAGCAGAGACAGAAGCTAGATTGCAGAGATTAGCTCGTCGTTTGGGAAAAACTCCCAGCGAAACAGGAGCGATGTTAATTGAGGAATCTTTACGACAAAGTGAGTTTGCTTATATCGAATTTCGGAACTCTCCTGTTGGCAGACAAGCTTATATGAAAAATTCTAATTTGGCAGTGTGGCAGGTAATGATGTTAGCTGAAGAATACGCTCGCCAAAGGCGCAGCGAAGCTGACCGCGATGTAGCAAAGATTGCTAACCATCTACAAAAGTCAGTGGCTTGGGTGCAAGCAGCATTTAACTATGCTGAAGCTTATAGTTCAGAAATTGATTTAGCGATCGCAGACGCTCTGGCGATTAACTACACAACTATCAAGCGATTGCTACCTCAAACTGAACTCATATCAATTCCTCTAGACATTATGGAGGAAGATCTCTAACGATTAATGTTATCGTTTCTCCTTGACGAGCAAATATCACCAAAAATAGCCAAGCATATAAATCAAAAAAGTCCTAAAATTCCTATATTTTCAATCCATACTTGGCAAAATGGTCATTATCTTGGTGTCGCTGATGAAACAATTCTCCAAGGTGCGGCGATCGCGAAGCTTACTTTAGTTACCTACGATCAAAAGACTATTCCGCCTATTTTAGTCGAGTGGGGACAAGGGAATATCAACCATGCAGGTGTGATTTTTATCGATTATAGTTCTATTTCTCCGAGTAATTTTGGAGGCTTGGTTAAAGCGATCGTTTGGTTGTGGAAGACGCAAAATAAAAGTAATTGGCAAAATCGGATTGTTTACTTACAGCCTAATTGAACGAGCAATATTTAAAGTCTATATCTCTACATTAAAATATCCGTAATCTTCAACTTTTGGTAAAAACTCCAATGGTTGATCTATTGGCAGTTTTTCCAAGAAAATTACCAATACCCATTTATCCATTTGGTCGAGGAATACCATTGATGGTACAAAGATCGCTTCTACTCTTGTCGTTTGTCGAATAAACTGAGCCGTAGCTCTAGCAATATTTTTATCGAGAAAACATTTAGGGGCATCTTTCAATGATAGTTCTTGCCAACAAAGGCGATCGCATAAATTAAGGGTATGATTTAAATTGACCATCATCTGATAAACTTTTCTGCGCTTAGTCTTGGCTGCTAGCTGTTGGGAGCGATCAAATTGGAAGTGGCGCGACCACTCTCCTGCTGCTACATCTACACTGCCTGCTAGATAAAGGGTTTGTTCCCCTTGAACATTCCAACGATTGTTTGCTGCTAATCCCGTATAACTAAAATCATAGACATCATAATTTCCGTCGGGTAGATGCCGATAAGCTTCCCCCGACCAAGGTTCGATCAAATCTTGCAGCATAGCTTAGTAGCCTAAACCCTCATAGTCGGTAGCTAAGGCAGCGATGACGCGATCGTATTCTCCTAGAGACATAATGTCATAAGCGGTATGTCCCCCAAATTCTTCCAGCGGTGTAGACATAAATTCTGCTATCCCTTCTGGCGTATAAACTTTCTCAGCTAGAGAAGCAATTTGTTTCAGTTTTGCTAAATGTGGTTTAGCTTTATTGCTGGGAGACGCATCAGTATTTTCCCATCGCCATAGAGTCTTGGAACTAATTCCTAGTAAATGACTCATGCGTTCCTGAGACAGATGAAGTTGCTGTCTAATGGTTAACGGATTTAATATTTCGCTACTGAGAACCATACCTGCTTTTATATTTCATTAATCGGTATATTCTGATTCTACTAAAATTTTCCCGTCATTTGTCCAGACATACAAAAGTAATATTTCTGCGATCGCCAGTAATTAAATTTTCTACATCCCAAGGTTTGACCAATGATTATTCCTGTGTCAGTAGAATAAAATTGTCAAGCATAATCTAAAATGCATAATTTAATGTGACTAATCCTTCTTCGATTCAAATGAATATTGAACAAAACGTTATCCAAAAATTACGTCAACTACCGATTGAAAAACAGCAGGAATTATTGGATTTTGCTGAATTTCTATATCAGAAAGATGCCCTTAAACCAAAACTACAAAGCATTAAAGGTTTATGTGCCGACTTAAAAATAGATATCACCAAAGAAGATATAGATCGGGCTAGAGAAGAAATATGGGAGAATTTTCCTAAAGAGATTTAGTTAATGACATCGGTAGTTGCAGATACTCATGCTTTAATCTGGTACGTTTGCGATCCAGATAAATTATCTACAACAGCTTTAAATGCTTTAGATCGAGCAAGTAATACTGGAAATCTAATTTATATTTCAGCTATTTCATTAGTGGAAATCGTTTATCTTGTTGAGAAAAATCGTTTACCCAAGGAAGTATTAAAGAGAATAGTCAATGCTTTGGATAATCCCAATATTGGCATTGCATTGGCTGCTTTAGATCGCAATATCTCAGAAAAAATTCAACAAATAGATCGCGCCACAGTTCCCGATATGCCGGATCGCATTATTGCTGCAACAGCTTTATCTTTAGATATTCCTTTAGTTTCTTGTGACAGCAAGATTCAAAATTTGACTTCGGTTTTGATAATTTGGTAGCTATCAGCTTTTTTAAGCAAGAATTGTATCTATAGCTTAATCGATCGCCCTATTCTCTCCAAAAGCGATCGCTATTCTCAAATACAGAATTTTTTGGATAACTAAGACAAATCTTCCTCAGTTAATCCAGCTATCTTCATTAAGGCTTTCAATGTACCAATTTTGAGATCTTTATTTCGATGAACTGGGATGGATAATATCTTGTTTACTCCAGGCTTTTGGTAAATGTAGTGGCTACCCGTTACCTTTTTCAAACTCCATCTTTTTTGCTCAACAATTTTGCATAATTTTTTACCTGAAATCGATTTCAACAAGTCGGTTCTGTATGCCGAACTAAATTCGGCACATCCCGACTTCATACAGCAATTTCAATAATTTGAGCGGTGGATTCAACAGATTGGCTATTGTAAAAAGGCTAGAAGAACTTATTAAACAATTAGATAAACTTACAAAGGATAATAAAAAAACATCTGAAATCCTTCAATCAATTGCTGAACAGTTTGCCAAAGCAGCAGATAAAAACAATGAAATTATTGAGCTTTTATCTGAAATAAAAAAACTTGGTACAACTAATGAATTGATTGATAAAATAACTAATTCTATTGTAGAAAATACTAAAAATCAGCTTAAAATTGAACTTAAAGAAATACTTAAAGAATGTTCGGGGAGAGATATAGAAGAGCGTAAAAGACTTATTAAAGAAAAAGGAATAGAAATTCTAAAAATTAACAAGGATATAAAATTAATAGATCGTTTTAGAGCAGGTGGAAAAGCATTTATTTTTGAAGGGTTAAAGAAAATATCAGAGGGGTGGTGGGTAGAGCCAATAGTTGAAGCGATAAAAGCATTCTTGGAAGGGGAAAGCTGATATAGCATTACTAGAAAAAATTAGGACATTTCCTACTAGCTACTACATTTAAGCTGATATCTCATTTATGATTTTCAAATTACTGAATCGACGTTTTAAACAATAAAATAGGCAACCAAATACTAAAAACAGTATTTCCAGGCTCGCTTGTTACCTCAATAGTTCCCTGATGCTTATCAATAATCTTGTTCACGATATCTAACCCCAACCCAGTACCTTCCCCTGTTGGTTTAGTCGTAAAAAATGGAGTAAAGATTTTATCTTTAATTTCCGCAGGAATACCCGATCCAGAATCGGTTATCTTTACCAAAACGCCATTATTTTGTTCTGTTACTGCAATATTAATTTACCCCAATCACCCATAGCTTAAATGGCATTGTCAATTAAATTTGTCTACACTTGTATTGAGTTCTTAGGGATAGGGAATAAAAACATTAGAAATGGTTTCAATATAAATGAAACTTTCTGCTAATACACTTCATCATGAGAACCGATATCAACCAGAATAATTAAAGTTTCTTCTGATTCCTCATCTTGAGAAAAAGTAAAAATGATACGATAATCATAATTGACCGAACATGACCAATATTCATCTAGATCGCCCGTTAATTTATGGGACTTTAAGGAAGGAGTAAAAGGTCCATTTTCTAACAAATTCAAAATACTTAATACCTTATCTTGTAATTGAGGATTCTTTTAAATTAACTTTTTAAAAGCTCTTTTAAAACTCTTATAAGCAACTAATTTCATTCTTCTTCATCCTCTAACAAATAAGCCTTAATATCTTTCGCAGTTCCCCTTTTAGCAGTTCCGCTTGCTAAAGCTTGTAAAGTTTCCTCCCCATTCTGTTTTATCTCTAAACGCCTTTTTTCTATACGTCTTTTACTGATTAAATCGAATAAATAATCTTGGTCTTCTACAGATAAACTTTCTACTGAATCAATAATATCTTGAAAACGAGAAGTAGTCATTTAATTAAACCTCCTGAAAAATCAAAATAGTGCGATCGCCGCTCTCGTAGGGTGGGCATTTTTAGTTTAAAC
>JASJEK010000032.1 GCA_030064915.1 Xenococcaceae cyanobacterium MO_234.B1 | reverse complement strand
GTATCTTGAGTTTGAGGAGAATAGTTAGAGGTAGAAGATGTCACGATTTGTATCTCAGTTATAGTGATCGTACTAATTTTTGTTACATATCTTTACTTGCACTAAAATACCACAATTTCTTCTGAGAGACTGTTCGTAAATTAAATTTCAAATCTGCCAAAACAGCAATGACAATTGCCCCAATGTAGGAAAATTTCCTACATTGGTAATATTTACCTAATACTAGGTGAATAAAAATGATACATTCATAGTATTCCCTGAACGATCTGTTATCATTCAGGGACACAGTTCGTGGGACTTAGAGGTGTTAGCTAATATAGCTGATGCCTCTTTCTTTATATTCAAGGATAGGGTAATGAAAATCAGATGTCCTCAGTCAATTGACTCAACTGAATTCAGCCAATATATCTAATATATATCTATAATTGGCATGGCATTCTCAAAAATTACTCCTGTGAGTTCATCTTCTCTTAAACATTCTGCTTCAACTAAGGCTTCTGTCACACTTCCGATTATTGGTTGGCGAGAAAGAGTCGCACTACCGCAATTAAATATAGAACAAATTAAGGCTAAAATCGACACTGGAGCTAGGTCTTCTGCTCTCCATGCTTTTAAAATTGAAGAGTTTGAACTTAATAATAAATTAATGATTCGCTTCCAAGTTCATCCTCGGCAACGAGATAATAAATACATAGTTATGGCAGAAGCAGAATTACTTGAATATCGCAAAGTCACTAGCTCTGGAGGACATGCTCAAATCAGACCTGTAATTTTGACCACAGTACAACTAGGGATCAAACAGTGGCCAATTGAACTGACATTAACCAATCGTGATGTGATGGGGTTTCGGATGTTACTGGGAAGACAAGCATTACGCGCACCGCGAAGCGGATCTCTTCGAGATCGCTTTGTTATCGATCCAGGAAAATCTTTTTTGCAAAGTAACAAACATCTACAAAAATAGTAAAAGCAGACGTCATAAAATAATCAGCTATGAAAATTGCCATTTTATCTCAAGATGCTTCCCTTTATTCCACCAGAAGACTTAGGGAAGCAGGAGAAGAGCGCGGACACGAAATGCGAGTGGTTAACTACTTGCGTTGTTACATGAATATTACTTCCCATCGACCAGCTATTTTTTATAATGGCAAGGCTCTAGAAGATTTTGATGCAGTGATTCCTCGTATTGGAGCATCTAGAACCTTTTATGGTACGGCGGTAGTACGTCAGTTTGAAGTGATGGGAGTCTTTAGCACTAATGAATCCCAAGCTATTTCCCGTTCTCGTGATAAGTTACGCTGTCTGCAAATCCTAGCAAGAGATGGTATTGGTTTACCAGTTACAGGATTTGCCCATGCGACCCAAGATATTGATGGTTTAATCGAAACTGTTGGTGGTGCACCTCTAGTAATTAAATTACTAGAAGGAACTCAAGGAATAGGAGTGGTACTGGCAGAAACCTATCAAGCAGCTAAATCAGTGATTGAGGCGTTTCGCGGTTTAGATGCGAATATCTTAGTACAAGAGTACATCAAAGAAGCAGGGGGAGCAGATTTACGCTGTTTTGTGTTGGCAGGTAAGGTTATTGCAGCCATGAAACGTCAAGGCGCAGCAGGAGAATTTCGCTCCAACTTGCATCGCGGTGGTAAAGCAGAGCCAATCAAATTAACTCCAGAAGAAAGAAGTACGGCAATTCGTGCAGCTAAAGCTATGGGGTTACGAGTCGCAGGAGTCGATTTATTACGCTCTAATCATGGTCCTGTAGTGATGGAAGTAAATTCTTCTCCTGGTTTGGAAGGAATTGAAACAGCTACGGGAATTGATGTAGCAGGTAAAATTATTGACTACTTAGATAAAAATGCTGCACCAGGAAAAACCAGCGGTCAGCTTCGCAGGCTCGCGGATCGAGATCGCATTAAATATTAGAGATTAAATATTAGAGAAGAAGGCGGAAACAATATTGACAGGTAATACTATTGAAATTGCCAAAGAAATTATCCCTCCAGGGCGTTCCCAGCGAATTGAGATTCCTGTAAGTCGTCTTCCTACCCAGACTCTATTATCTTTGCCAGTAAAAGTAATCAATGGAGTCGAACCAGGAGCAAAATTATGGCTTAGTGCAGCTATTCACGGTGATGAACTCAATGGGGTAGAAATTATCCGTCAAGTTTTAGAAAAAATCAAGCCCGAAAAATTACGGGGAACTCTGATTGCTGTTCCTATTGTCAATGTTTTTGGTTTTATTGAACAGTCTCGCTATCTTCCCGATCGCAGAGACTTAAATCGTAGCTTTCCTGGTTCAGAAACAGGTTCGCTAGCTTCTCGCCTAGCAAATTTATTTATACGAGAAATTGTTAGCCACAGTACTCACGGAATAGACTTACATACTGCTGCAATTCACCGCACTAATTTACCTCAAATTCGCGCCAACCTAGAAAATGAAGAAACTTATCGCTGTGCTAAAGCCTTCAACGCACCAGTAATGCTTCATTCTAATACCAGAGACGGCTCACTGCGCCAAGCAGCAACCAAGAAAGGAATTCCTGTATTACTTTATGAATCAGGGGAAGCACTACGCTTTGATACCACAGCTATTGATTTAGGTGTCAGAGGCATATTAGGAGTTATGGAATGTCTTGATATGTATGAACTTCCTCTTGAGGTGTCAGAAGCTAAGTCCATAGAGATCCAAAAAAGCAAGTGGATTAGGGCTTCCCGTGGGGGAATTTTACATCTGGAAATTCATTTAGGACAAAAAATTCTTAAAAAACAAGAATTAGGGTTTATTACTGATGCTTTCGGCGAAAATAAAGTTTTAATTCGCTCTAATGTCAACGGTATCGCGATCGGTTACAGTTTGAACCCTTTAGTAAATCAAGGAGATGGTATTGTTCATTTAGGTATTATTGATTGATTTGATCTGGTTTGAAAAAAATTTATCAACTGAAGATTAATTTGATACAATAAGAGGCCGTGGATAATTAAAACTAAGGGCGTATAGCTCAATCGGATAGAGCAACGGTCTTCTAAACCGTAGGTTGCAGGTTCAATTCCTGCTACGCCTGTTCCCCTCTAAGGCTTTTAGCTCACAGGATTCTAACCTGCAACCTACAGTTTAGAAGACACTAAAACTAGTAACCTTACTCGAAACTTACTCACTTTTCCATTATTTCCACACAGGTACACGGGTAGAAAATAGGCTTCATTAACTCTTTAGCCAAATATAAATAAACTGTAAACATAAAAAAAGTAGGTACTATACAGCACCTAGTTAAATCTGTCAAATCAGGGATTTACTCTGAATTCAGTTACCAAGAACGAACGGTCTGCTGAAAGCAGGCGCTGCGCGATCGCGCAAAGTAAAGAGCGATCGCGTATCTTGTTCTAGTCCTAATTCTATGGAAGTGTCATTAATGACAGTATTTTATTTTATGGGTTCAAAGTATCCTCAAAACTTTCATGTTCCCATAAACTTCTCTGACTTTTCAGTCATTCGTGAGGGAGGAGTAAAAGCTCAGAAATAAGGTAAAAGTATGAAGAGAAGTAAATAGCAGCTATTATGAGATGAAATTAAATCAACATCTCAAAGATGGGAAACTTGCTTGTCAGTTATAGATTTTCCCACCTAAGTCTACCGCAAGTTTCGGGATTAGCAACTTGGAGTTTTGGCATGGTGATGACCAGTTCAAGTAGTTTAACTAGAGTCTCCCACTTGATAGCCAAAATTAACACCGAACCAGAAAACACAGTACGTCAGAGACTAAAAGAATGGTATAAGGAAGGAAAGGCTAAAGCGAAAAAAGGTAATAAAATTCTGGTAATTGGCATAACCTAAACCAGAAAATATCAGCGAGGATTAGTAGCGGTCGGACAGCCCGCGAATCAAGTAGCTTCTGGAGGCGTTCTGTCGGGGGTAGTATTTACCTAGATATGAGCCTATGAGAGAAGAATCCCACGCGGTTTACCTGTGGAAGTGTCAAAAGTCCTACAATCTTAAAAGAAATGCTGTCAAATTCCCAGAGTAGTCGTAATCAATCATGGAATTGTTGAAGTCTCAGAACTTATATCCAGATTTGTTATCAATGGCATTAGAAGCCGTTCCCATTACTTCTAATTCAGCCAACAGTAATCAGTTTGACCTGTACTTGAGTCTCAACTTTAATCAACAATGGTACTCTTTATTAGATGGTCGCATCAAGTTAAGTTTACAAGGTGGTCAACTAAAACTGAGATTAGAAAATAGCCAACTAGATGAAATCAATTCTCAGTTAGATAATTACTTTGAGATTACAACTAAAGCTTCTGAGACTGAACCGACTTGGATATTTACACTAAAGACAACAAAATCAGTTTTAGCCGATTCTCTGAAGCGAGTTAAGCTAGGAAAGATCGAGACAATCACCCAACCCTTCACCCTAACAGCGACTTGGACAGTTTTTCCAGCAGATATTACTTTAACTGATGCCGAAGATTTATGGCGACACGATCTCAGTCCCAACAAGCATGGGGTATTAGAGAGAACTATTGTTTTTTTCCTCTGTAAAAACCAACTACCATCTTCTCTAAGTTGGATACAATTAGGTTCTTCTAATTTAGAAACTGAAGAGAGTTGGGGAGAAGAAAACAAACCCGAAATCACCTTCCAAGCTAGAGAGGAACTCAAACAACTAATTCAACAAATCTATACAGCCAAAACCGATGAGATGGAAGAATTAGTCCAAATGGCAAAGCTAAATCTGAAGACTGACTTAGCAGGAGGCAATCTGCTAGCAACGAATCTCAGTGGTATTAACCTAAACGGTGCTAATCTCAAAAAAGCTAATCTCAGAGGTGTTGACTTAACCGATGCAGATTTAAGTGAAGCTAATCTTAGCTATGTTAACCTCAGTGGTGCCGATCTAAGTGGTGCTTATCTAGATAATGCCGATTTAAGCCATGGGAACTTGTATCGCACAAGTTTAGCCTTAGCTAATTTAATTGGTGCGAACCTTAGTAATGCTAATTTACAAGAAGCTAACTTAAGTAATGCCAGTCTCAGCCGAGCTATAGTGACAGGAGCTAAATTTGGCAAAAATACTGGTCTTTCCGAGTCAATGAAACTAAGTTTAGAACAGAGGGGAGCAACAGTAAACAGTAAACAGTAAACAGTTATCAATTCCAGGGATGATCTTCCCACGCCAACAGGCACAGCGCGTTAACAATTGCAGCAGCTACAGGCGATCCACCTTTTCTTCCTTGAGTCAGTATTTGTGGAGTGTTCAATCTTGCTAAAGCTTGTTTTGATTCTACTACCGAGACAAAACCTACAGGAACACCAATTATTAAAGTAGGAGTAATATTAGTAGTAGTAATGCGATCGCATAATGCTAATAAAGCAGTAGGTGCATTACCAATAACGTAAATAGCTTCAGGATATTTATCCCAACAGTTTAATAATCCTGTTTCAGTGCGGGTTTTACCTGGTTCTGCAACTTTTGCCAGTTCTACTGCTGAAATAATCTCATTCCCGAAAGTTTTAGCTACCATAGAGCGAATCCCTTGCTTTACCATAGTGACATCTGTCACAATTGGCACTTGGTTTTGAATTCCAGTAATCCCAGATGCGATCGCATTATGCCGAAATTGCAGCAAATCAAGATAGTCAAAATCAGCCGTAGCGTGAATTACTCTACGGGCGATCGCATATTCTTCTCTGGTAAAGTTATGATTACCAACTTCGCGATCAATAATTTTAAAACTTTCCTCAACAATGGGATGATTTAACATTTATCAGTTATCAGTTATCAGTTATCAGTTAAAAGCCTATTGAGTATAACGAGTATAACCCCTTCCACGGGGAGCAGGGGAAAGCTAAAAGTGGTGATTTTTCCTTCCTCAATTTGTCAGCTTTTATTACTGAATCGGTGTTCTAGAACAATATCCTATACAAATAGGAATTATTCTCAATTGTCCATGAACCTGTTGTTCACGGATTTTCAAGGCACTGAAATAAACGCTATAGCCCTACAAATTTAGGTTAGGACAAATTAAATTCTGTAAGGGCTTTTCGCGAAAAGCCCCTACTTTAAATCCTATGTCCTAACCTTCTGACATATTGCTATATATCCTTAATTAAATAGTAACCAGAGGATTTAAAACTAATGACTCAACCGATCTTGACTTCCCCGCAGGAATTAGAAACTTGGCTAGATGAGTTTATGGTAGAACAAATGGATAAGTTACACATCCCTGGTGTTACTTTTTCCCTGGTGCAGAATGGCGAACTTTTTTTTGCCAAAGGTTATGGTTATGCAGATTTAGAACAGCAGATACCTGTTATTGCAGATTGCACTTTATTTCGAGTCGGCTCTATTTCTAAGCTATTTACCGCCACAGCAATAATGCAATTAGTAGAAAAGGAATTACTCGATCTAGATGATGATGTAAATAAATATCTCCAAAATTTCCAGATCGAAAATAACTATCCTCAACCCGTAACCATTGCTAACTTGCTGACTCATACGGCTGGTTTTCATAAACGTTTTATTGGTATGCAAGCTCTTTCAGCTTCAGATGTAATCCCTTTAGGAGAATATTTAAAAGTGAGAATGCCAGCACTGGTACTACCACCAGGAGAAGCGATGACCTATTCTAATCATGGTTATGCCTTGGCTGGTTATCTTGTTGAATTAGTTGCTGGTATTCCCTTCAGCCAGTACATTGACGACAATATCTTACAGCCGTTGGCAATGCACCGTAGTAGTTTCGATCTGCCTCCCCATTTAGCTCCCGATCTGTCTTTAAGTTATAGATATAGAAAGAAACAGAAAAACCATCAAGCTTTGCCATTCGATCATCTTCAAACATCTCCTGCTGGTGCTTTAAGTGCTACTGCTACAGATATGGCTAATTTTGCGATCGCCCATCTCCAACATGGCAAGTTTAAATCTCAGAGAATTTTAGCTACAACTACCGCCCAACAGATGCAGCAACAGCAATTTACCCATGCTCCTTGCTTACCTGGAATCGGCTGGGGTTTTATAGAGTTTTTCGCAAATAAACAACGAGCGATCGGTCATGGTGGGGGAATATCGGGATTTAGAAGCTTTTTATATTTATTACCCAGTCATAATTTAGGCTTTTTTGTTTCTGATAATGGTGGAGGTAATATATCTAGAGAATTAATCAAGCAATTTCTTGAGCGCTATTTTTCTGTTGATAAAAATCCTGTTTCTTGCCAACCATCTCCAGAAAAACGACAACGCCTAAAACTTTATCAAGGTAGCTATCGGGGTAACTGTTATGGGAGACGTAGCTTGGAAAAAACACTTTTATTATTTTCTTCTTCCCTTCGTATAAAAGCAGAAGCTAACGGTACTCTAAGTATTCCTAAAACTCTCAAGAGTCCTAACCCTGTATATATCCAAGAAGTCGAACCATTAGTTTTAAAACCAATAGATGATGAGGATCTTGTTGTTGCGGTTGCTAAAGAAAGTGATGATGGCAAGATAACCGATCTATTTGTTGGAAACGGAGTATTAGAAAAATTAGCTTGGTACGAAACTCAAGCCTTCCACTGGATGCTGATTTGGTGGTTTATACTGGTATTCTTTTCAGGATGTATTGTCAGTATTTTAGCTTTGACGAGATTTCCAGAAGATTCTTGGCATCAATTAGCGCAATCATTATCTGGATTAACTTGTGGACTAAATCTAGTTTTTATCATTGGCATGCTTCTATTTGAGTTCGTGAGTCGAAATAACTATCGTCTTCAGATTTATTATGGAATGCCGAAAATAGTAACTTTATTACTATGGATTCCCCTTTTGACTTCTGTTTTAGCTATGGGATTACCTGTTGTTGCTGTTTTGGCTTGGATAAAGAATGACTGGTCATTTATCGAACAACTACATTATTCTCTCGTTTCACTAACAGCATTAGGCTTGATTCCTTTCCTGAATTACTGGAATTTATTAGGTTTTAGGTATTGACAGCTTAACCATGAGAGAGCACACGGTAATTAAACGCAGTTGGTAGCCCCGAAGCGAAGCGGTATTTATATCGGGGCGGAAAACAAGCAAGGGCAGTTTTAACTGCCTTATCTTAAATTAGCTATGATGGGGGTCATTTATGTATTCCTGAATCTTAGCAGTGCTAACCTTGCCAGTAGTGTCATAAAAATACGAATGAGTCCAAAGTGTAGGCAACTTTAAAAGATGTGGAAATTCCTGCCTTAGATATCTACTAGAGCGACCTTTAAAAGCTTTAACTATTGAATTAATAGGGGTTTTTGGATCATGTTCTACAAGAATATGGACGTGATTAGGAGCAATTTGTAATGCTTCTATTATCCAGCCTTTTTCGTTGGCAACCTCGGTTAAAATTTGACTTAATCTTAGTTTTACCTCTCCTACCAATACAGGTTTTCTACGTTTTGGTATCCAAACCAAATGAACTGTAGCAGAACCAATGGAATGTTTGTTATGCCTATATTCTCTAGACTCTTCCTTCATTTTCTCTTGGTGCGCGTTCCCAATCGGAGGAAACCTCCGAGGGGTCGCACCGCTTGTTGACAGAGTATCGCTATATACAGTAGGGTAATTGAATCAAGTATTCTTATTGCTAAATGCGTCGTAGTCAATCCAGCTCATTTATTACCGAATTGCCTTTGGTTGTGAATAGCCAAATCGAGAAAAAGCTACTAGCTAGATTTCAAGCTGGAAGGCAACTTTACAACGCTTGTTTGCATGAAGCAATGATTAGAATGAATCTGGTCAAAAACTCCGACGCATATATAAAGGCAAAAAAACTACCCAAAGGAAAAGCTAGGACTACTGCTTTCTCTGAAGCCAGAAAAGTTTATCGTTATTCAGAATACGAGCTTCATTCTTTTGCGACCGCAACAGCAAAAGAATCAAAATGGATTGCTGAAAACATTGACTCTAATACGCAGCAAAAACTAGCTACTCGTGCTTTTAATGCCAGCGAGAAAGTATTATTAGGTCGTGCCAAAAAGGTACGATTTAAAGTACCTTCTCGCTTTCGTTCTTTAGAAGGAAAAACCAATAAACAGGGGATTAGGTTTAAAAATAACCAATTGGTATGGGGAAAACTTAAAATCACTCCCATTATTGATTGGCTTAATCCAGTTATCAAACATGGGTTAGATTCTAAAATTAAATATGTTCGCATCTTATGGCGAGAATTAAAAGGTAAACGTCGCTGGTATGCACAATTAATCCAGTAACTAGAGGATTTAAAACTAATGACTTAATCGATCTTGACTTCCCCACAGGAATTAGAAACTTGGCTAGATGAGTTTATGGCAGAACAAAATCTAATACCTGGCCAACAGCCAAGCACAGCTAAATCTTTATCAAAGACAGCTTGCAGGGAATCCCGATTTTGCAGCTCAATTTCTGGTTTCTTGTTCATTGTTTTTTAGTAATAAAGAGGAAGAATCAGTTAAATTATTGAATTTATGACGACCATTGCCATTGTTAGTATCAGAATCGTTAGTATCAGAATCTCCTGTACCATCGGACTTAATGAAATAGGATTCAATGCTTTTAACGGTGATATAGAGAGAAGGTACAAGGAAAAGACTTAACACTGTAGCAAAGAGCATTCCTCCAAATACTGCTGTACCAAGTGACCAGCGACTTGCAGCACCAGCACCTGTCGCAGTTACTAGGGGCAGGAACCCGACTAAGCTAGAAATAGCGGTCATCAGAATGGGGCGAAAACGCTCTTGTCCTGCTTTGATCGCTGCGCGGACAATATTTAATCCCTGTTCTCGTAACTGGTTGGCATATTCTACAATTAGGATCGCGTTTTTACTTGCCAAACCAATCAACATTACTAAGCCTACCTGACAATAGACATCATTATTAATTAGGGGCCAAATACTACCTGCTTGGAAGATATTGGCTCTACCCCAAATAGCTGCGATCGCACCTAGAATTGCCAGAGGAACAGTGAGCATAATAATCATTGGATCGACAAAGCTTTCATACTGGGCTGCTAGGACTAAAAATGCCATCATTAAGCCAAATCCGAAGATAATCGCCGATTTACCCCCAGAATTCTTTTCTTCTAAGGCTGTACCTGTCCATTCGTAACCCAGTGCAGGGGGTAATACCTCGGCTGCGATCTCTTCCATCGCTTGGATAACTTGTCCTGTACTATAACCAGGAGCAGGCATCCCTTGAATTTTGATGGCACGGAATAGGTTATAGTGGGTGATAGTTTGAGGCCCAGTAAATTCGGTAAGTTTTACTAAATTGCCCAGAGGTACTAATTCCCCTTCATTGGAACGGACATATAGTTTATTAATATCTTTAGGATTAGAACGAAATTCTCCTTCTGCTTGGATATATACCCGATATTGTCTTTGTCCCAGAACAAAGTCATTGACGTATTGGGAGCCTAAGTAAGACTGTAAGGTATTAAAGATATCATCAACGTCGATATTGAGAGCCTTAGCGCGATCGCGATTAACTTCTATCTCTATTTGGGGCGTATTAGCTGCAAATTGAGTAAAAGCTGCTGCAATTTCAGGTCTTTGGTTGGCTGCTGCAATAACTTTATTAGCATTTTCAATTAAAGCTGAAATAGGCAACCCACGAAGGTCTTGTAGTTGAAATTCAAAACCACCAAAGGTACTTAAACCACGGACAGGAGGGGCATTTATCGCAAAGGCTCTAGCTCCCTTAATATTTTTTTGAAATGCAGTATTGAGACGACCCAGAATAGAATAGACCGATTTATCTTGTCCAGGTCTTTCTGACCAAGGTTTGAGCTTAGAAAAGACAAAACCCCGATTACTGCCGTTACCTTCAAAACCAAAACCACTGAGAGTAAAGTAACCATCAATTTCTTCTACTTTACTCATTTCTTCCCCGACTTGTTCCATGATTTTGTCGGTGTAGTTTAGGGATACTCCGTCTGGTGCTTGAACAACAGTGAAAAAGTAACCTTGATCTTCTTCAGGAATAAAACCTGTGGGGACAAGATTGTAAAGGAAGTAAGTAAAGACAACTAAAACGGTAAAAGCAGCCAAAACAAATGGACGGACGTATTTTTGAGTCAGAAAACCAATAGTTTTGGCGTAAGTATTGGTAATCCAATTAAAAACTCGATTGAACTGCTCAAAAAACCAATCTATAACCCCTCCTCTTGTTTTCTTTTGACGCAATAACAATCCCGACATGGTCGGGGAGAAAGTTAGGGCGTTAAAAGTAGAAAGGGCGATGGCAAAAACAATAGTTAAGGCAAATTGCTGAAAAATTACCCCTGTTGTACCAGGAAAGAAGGATACAGGGATAAATACTGCTGCTAACACTAAAGAAGTAGCAATTACTGCACCGCTTAACTCGTTCATGGTGTCAAACGCTGCAATGCGAGGCTTCATTCCTCTTTCAACTTTAGTTGCGATCGCTTCTACTACCACAATTCCATCATCTACCACTAACCCAGTGGCTAACACCATGGCAAATAGAGTTAGGGTATTGATCTGGAAGCCAAAGAGATATAAGAAAGCAAAAGCCCCAATTAAAGCTACAGGAATTGCGATCGCAGGAATTAGAGTCGTCCGCCAATCTTGTAAAAAGATGAAAATAATTAAAACTACTAAAAATACAGCTTGTACCAGAGTTTTAACCACTTCTTGCAGAGATACTTCCACAAACGCTGTCGCATCGAGAGCTATCTCATAATTCATTCCTGGAGGGAACTGTGCTGATAATTCCGCAATTGTCGCCTTGACTTGACTAGCAACCTCAAGAGCATTGGTTCCTGGTAACTGAAAAATCCCTAAACCCACCGTGGGAGAGCCATTATAAAGGGCTGTTGTATCGTATCTTTCTGCCCCTAATTCTGCCCTTCCCACATCTCGAAGCTTGATCAGGTTTCCCCCTTCACCCACGTCGAGCACCAGGTTTTCAAACTCTTTTGCAGTTCTTAATCTTCCTACCGCGCGGAGGGTAAACTCGAAATTTTGGTCTTCAGGAGCAGGTTTCTGACCGATTTTACCAGCACCTACTTGAATATTTTGCTCCTCCAGAGCATCGACCACATTTTGAGCAGTAAGGTTTCTCGCTGCTAAGGCGTCAGGATTAAGCCAGAGACGCATTGCATAGCGACGTTCTCCAAAAATTACGGCGCTCCCCACACCTTTAATGCGTTTAATCTGATCGACGAGGTATAAGTCTAAGTAGTTACTTAAAAATAAGTCATCGTACTCGCCATTTTCCGCAAAAAAAGCAATCCCCAGAAGCAAATCTGGGGAAGATTTCTGTACGGTAACACCAGTCTGTTGTACCGAACTAGGTAATTGAGGTTCTGCTTGAGCTACTTTATTTTGAACATTAACCTGAGCAATATCGCGATCGCTATCTACAGGAAAGGCAACAGTAATATTTGTTATCCCATCATTACTAGTGTTAGAGGACATATAGCGCATACCCTCCACCCCATTAATTTCTCGTTCGAGAATGTTGGTAACATTACTTTCTGTTGTTTCCCCATCTGCACCAATATAATTGGATATTACTTCAACCTGAATTGGCGCAATCTGAGGTAGTTGGGAAATTGGTAGATTGGGAATACTAATCGCCCCTAACAGCACTACAATAATGGCGCATACCGCCGTTAAGATAGGCTTTCTAATAAAAGTGTCCGCTATGCTGAGTAACATAATTGGGTAAGAGGTAAGAGGTAATAGGTAATAGGTAATAGGTAATTGGGGACTGGTGAGTAGTGATAACTGATAACTGATTACTGTTTACTCATAACTGTTTACTGATTAGTGCTTACTGATTACTGTTTACTGATTAGTGCTTACTGATTAGTGCTTACTGATTAGTGCTTACTGATTAGTGCTTACTGATTAGTGCTTACTGATTACTGTTTACTGATTAGTGCTTACTGATTAGTGCTTACTGATTACTGTTTACTGATAACTGTTTACTGATAACTGTTTACTGATTAGTGCTTACTGATGACTGATGAGTGCTTAGTGATAAATGTTCACTGGTAATGGGAACACCATCAGAAAGGGTTAGTATTCCCGATATAATTAGTTTGTCTCCTGGTTCGACCCCTGAAATCACTTGATAAGCTTGACCTTGGATATCTCCTAACTTAACGGCTTTTTGTTTAGCTACTAGGATAGTTTCACCATCTTGTTCCATTGACTCAGCAACAAAGACAAAGCTCTGTCCCGCAATGCGAGATATGGCGCTAGTAGGAACTAAAACGCCAGGCTTTTCTGACCAAATTACCTTAGCTCTAACAAACTGTTCGTCTTGCAGACTACCATTGTTGGGAACAGTCGCTTTAGCTAGAATTGATTGCCTAGTGGAATTCACCCTGGGAGAAATAAAACTAATTTTCCCCGTAACTTCTGTCTTTCCTTGGCTATCGACAATAGCAACAGGTAAACCAAGTTTTAACTTACTCGCTTGCTGGATAGGAATAGCAATATTGATTTTTAAATTATCATTTTGAGTAATAGTAGTTATCTGATCCCCTGCTTCCAGATAATCCCCTACTTTGGGAACAATATTGCCAACTATGCCATTTATAGGGGAAACAACCCGATTAAATTCTAAATTTTCACTAGCTACCTGTACCCGTGCTTGAGCTTGACTCAATCCTGCTCTTTCTCGCTCCACATTGGCTAAAGCTGCTTTAACTCCTTCCTGAGCTGCAATCAAAGCTTTATTACTAGCATTGAGAGCTTGTTTGAGGGCATCTCTTTGGGCGATCGCAGCCTCTAAGTCTCTCTTGCGATCATCTAGAAACTGTTGAGACTCTGCACCCTCAGCTACCAAGAATTTAGCTCGCTCTATATTAGCCTGAGCTAGAGATACTTCTGCTTCTTGTCGACGTAAATCTGCTTTACTTTGCTCCACTTGAGCTTGAACTCTGGCGACTTCCGCTTCGGCAGTTTTCACCTGTGCTTGAGCATTAGTGATATTTGCTTGAGAGATATTAACATCAGAAACAGTTGCGTTTACTTCCGCTTCTTCTCTAGTTTGTTGCAGTTGTACGATAAGTTGCCCTTTTTTGACGCGATCGCCTTCTTTAACCGCAATTTGGACAATTCGCCCTTCTACTCTAGGGGCTAATGTAACTCTGTCTTGAGCCTCTAAACTACCGAGAAACTCAGAACTTTCTTCTAATTTACTAACTGTCAAGCTCTGGGTTTCTACTGGTAGAGCTTGAGGTGCAAACCCCTGTTGCTGCTCTTGCTTCCCACAAGCAGTAAGAGTAATTAGGAATGTTAATGCCATCCCTGCGAGTTTTTTGTCTAGCAGATTGGGAGAAATAATCATAAATAACTAAGAATAGGCTAGGGACAGTTTAGGAGAACACTAGACTTGTTGCATAAGTTCAATAGTAAGTAGCAAGTAGTAACAAGCTACAGATTTTGATTCAAAGTTTACTTTTGCAAGAAGTCTAATATAAAAAGTAATGGTGAAGAACTAGGGATTTCTTGTCTATTTCTATTTTTTACCTCTTCTTGATTTGGAACCAAAAGATTTAGAAAGAACCAAAGAAATAGTCACCCAGCCTTGGTTAGGCTAAGGGTTTGTGACTACAGGGAACTACTTGGGCGGAGAGATTGTTTTGCTGTAAGTCTCTTACCTGCTTTTCCTTCTGCTGTTTTTGAACCTCGTCGAACTCACGTTGAAAATCTTACTTGATAAATATTAACATTTTTAAGTATTTATTTTTGTATATCCTAAGACAGATATATATTGCTTTAAGGCTATGACAAAGATTGAATAATAGCTAAAGGTAATGAGACTCTAGTTCTTGTTA
>JASJEK010000135.1 GCA_030064915.1 Xenococcaceae cyanobacterium MO_234.B1 | reverse complement strand
CCCTGACGAATCGTATCCCAGATAAGTTGTGGCGGTATTTCTGATTCTGCCAGTATTTGCTCCATCATCTCTTCGGAGAGAATCGAGACGCGATCGAGTAATTCCTCTCTAGCTGTTTGTGCTTCTAATTCTAGATGTTCGGGAATTGGTTTACTAACTAGCCGTTCTCCGTTTTCTCCCTCATAATAATTTGCCTTCATCTCGACCAAATCGACAACTCCCTCAAACCTATCTTCTGCACCGATGGGATATTGTAAAAGTAGGGGATTTAAGCCCAATTTCTCCTTTAAGGCTGACACTACTCGCAACGGATTTGCCCCCAGGCGATCGAGTTTATTAACAAAAGCAATTCTAGGGATACGGTAGCGTTTCATCTGCCGATCTACCGTAAAAGATTGAGACTGTACCCCAGCTACTCCACACAGCACCATAATTGCCCCGTCGAGAACTCGCAGCGAGCGCTCGACCTCGATTGAAAAGTCTACATGACCGGGAGTATCGATTAAGTTGATTTGGGTATCGTACCAAAAACAGGTAGTTGCAGCAGAGGTAATGGTAATCCCTTTTTCTTTTTCCAACTCCATGTAATCCATCGTTGCACCATCTTCATCTCCCTTTACCTCGTGCATTTGATGGATTTTGCCCGTGTAAAAGAGAATTCGCTCGGAAATAGTGGTTTTACCCGCATCAATGTGGGCGGAAATACCGATGTTACGAACCTGTTGGCGAGAAATCATAGCGCGATCGAGAAATTAAGATTAACGATTGACCAACGGTCACAGCAGAAAGGGCTTGCCCGCATCTGTTCGTCGTACATGCGGCAAACAGAATCGCCTTTGTACGGCGGAGTAATCTGTGACTGGGGCGGGGGAAGTGAAAAAAAATTAGAGTCTTCAAAGTAGAATAGGATTTTTCTAATTTTGTGGAACAGAAATGATATATATACAGAAAATATGAGGATGTCGTGTAGAGAAGCGATGGTATTTTAAGCTTTATTAGCAATTATCAAGCACAATACCATTTTATTGATAGGATCGAAGTATAAAGAGTTATGCAAGGTGTAAGTTATGACTAAATTTGCCGTTGCAGTTATCAATGGGACTCAAGCGCGTTTTTTCACCTTAGATTCAGCAGCAACATCAGAATATGAATCAGGTCCCAATTTAATCGAACATGAATGTTTATCTGACTCTACAAAAGAACTTCAAGGTCGAGAGCTTTGGGCAAATACCAAAACTGGACGGAACCGAGGTTTAAGCGGTCAAGATCATAGCTACGATGACCACCGTCAAAACCACGAGAGCGAATTTGAAAAAAGGTTCGCTAGTCAGATTAGCAGCGCAATGCTCAATATTGTTCGGGCGAATCAAGCCAGACAACTAATTCTAGTGGCAGAACCACAGATTCTAGGCATCATGAGAGAAGCTATGGCTGACAACTTATTTAAAAACCTGGATATTAAGGAAGTAGCCAAAGATATCTGCCATTTTGACGTAAACCAAATTCACGAATATCTAGCGAAAAAAGAGCTATTACCAGCTTACAATAGAGTCTATTTCCGATAAACCTGAAGATTCAGTTGATTTCTGGGAACAAGATCTCCAATAGGTTAAAATAATTGGAAATCACCTGAGCTTACTATCGAGCAATAGCGAATTCAACCAAACACGCTTTGAGGCGATCGCAACACAATGATAGTAATTATCTTCAAAGTCTTTTCCCTTGAGAAATAACTCTTATAGTTTTTTATAGTTTTTGTATCGCAGCATCAACAAGAGCATGAATTACTAAGTGATTGGTCAGATACCCCTTAAATTATTAATTATATTGAGGAGAGACTATGCAAATCCCTTTACAAATTACCTTTCACGATCTTCCTCCCAGTGATGCGATCGAGGCTCAAATTCGCCAAAAGGTTGAAAAATTAAATCGTTTCTACGATCGTATAATTAGCTGTCGAGTCGTGGTAGAAGCTCCCCATCGACATCATCATCAGGGTAATATCTACCACGTGCGAATTGACCTGACTGTACCTCAGGGAGAGGTGGTTATTAATCGCAACCCATCCCAAAACCATGCTCATGAAGATCTTTATGTAGCAATTCGCGATGCTTTCGCTGCTGCACAACGCCGACTAAAAAGCTATGCTGCCGTTCAAAGACAAAAAACTAAGGTACATGAAATACCTGACCACGGTCGGGTTATTAGTCTTTTACCAGAGGAGGGCTATGGTTTTATTGAGACCTCTGAGGGAGATGAAGTATATTTTCACCAAAATAGTCTGCTTAATTGCACTCTGAGGGACTTGCAGGTAGGTAGTGAAGTTCGTTTGATTGAACAGATGGGTGATAAGGGACTTCAAGCCAGCAGCGTTAGGTTAATTGGGAAGCATCATCTTCATGGTTAACTTCTAGGCTGGGAAGTCCAACGCCATAATGCCAAGAATGTAGCATTTGGCGTTGGGATGAAAAGCCTGTGAGCCATGCGAACAAGCAGTTTACCACTCGCTAGCAACTATGATAAACTGTGTTTATGATTCTAAACTACCGCTACCGCATATATCCAGATACGCAGCAAATCAAACAACTTGATGAGTGGTTGGAAACTTGCCGCGTGTCTTATAACTATGCGCTGCGAGAACTAAAAGATTGGATTGCATCTCGCAAATGTCCAATCGATAGATGCAGTTTGGAATCAGAATATATTATGGCTGCGGATTATCCTTTTCCCAGTTACCACCAACAGCAAAACAGCCTACCCAAAGCAAAGAAAAAATTCCCACGACTCAAAACAGTACCGTCTCAAGTATTGCAAACCAATATTAGGCGACTGCACGATAGTTGGGATTCATTCAGAGCTAGGGGCTATGGTTTCCCGCGCTTCAAGAAATTTGGGCAGATGAAGTCAATGCTGTTCCCTCAATTCAAAACTAACCCTTTGTCTGGCTGGCAAATTCAACTGCCCAAGTTGGGAAAAGTGCAAATCAATCTACATAGAACGATACCCGATGGGTATGTCATCAAACAAGTCAGGGTAGTTAAAAAAGCAGTCGGTTGGTTTGCAGTGGTGGCAATAGAATCGGCTCTTGCTATTCCTAGTCCTGTACCTCACGGTCACGCGATTGGTCTAGACGCTGGCTTGCTCTCCTACGTGGCAACAAGCGACGGATATATAGAGAAAAGACCTAAGTATTTCAAGACAGCCTATAGTCGGCTGAAAGTGCTACAAAAGCGTCTGTCGAGAAAGATAAAGCGAGGTAAGAATTACGAAAAAGCAAGAATCAAAGTAGCCAAACAACATAACTACATTGCATTCAAGAGGACAGACTATCAATTCAAACTAGCTCATAAGCTTTGTGACATGGCAGATACAATCTATGTAGAAGATTGTGACTTTCGCATTATGGCAAAAGGTATGTTGGGTAAACATACAACTGATGCTGCTTTTGGTAAACTCAGAGACATACTGGAATATGTAGCCCAAAAACGAGATGTCTTTGTCGGGCGTGTTGACCATCGTGGAACGAGTCAAACTTGTCCAAATTGTCGCTCTGAAGTCAGAAAAGATTTGAGCATTCGACTAAGTGAGTGTCATGAATGTGGTTATGTTGTAGATAGAGATATAGCCTCGGGTCAGGAAATTTGTAACCGAGGAGAAGAAACGTATCGGGGGACTCCCGAAAAGCAAGAAATTGGCTCTCAAGTCGTACTGTCGGGCAACTTTGTTGTAGATAAGTGGCGCAACTCAGCGAAAGCGGAGTTTTGAATTAGCGTTGGGAGGATGTCACATAGAAACGGTATAACCTCATTTACTTCTGGTCGATCTTCCCGAGCGGGGTTCATTAGCAAAGTAAGCACAAGTTCCGATAGCAGAAGCTAAGATCCAACCCAAAAGTAAGACGCTAATTACTGTAATCATCATGAATGTTTCTCCCTAGTGAAATACTGATTGACTGTTCCTAAACAATTTAAGAACTATGTCAAATAGCTTTAATGTATCAGTTCTTAACCGAAGCATATATTTATTGACTTGAAATAATCTTGCAAGTTTCTGCTACAAAAAGTACGATCTTGCCCAACCAAAATAACTATAATTTACCCATAATTCTCACAAGCAAGATGGTTCGTAGAATGTAAAAGTTTTCAAATAGAATAATCTCTTTAAGAGATTATTCTATTTTTTAAAGCACAAATCTGATGTTTCAAACAATATTTTGCTGTACAGAATACATTAGTAAATTTCTATACTATGAACTACCGAGTGTCTATTTAAGACAAATTTTGGCTTCACTTAACTTAAATAATAAGTATAATTAATCAATTTATTAAAAAATAAATATTTTACAAACTAGTAAGTTGCACGTAAATATAAAAGAAGAAACCTGACATCGATTTTTAATTTACAAGATTACATTAATCAATTCAGGTAACAAGTAATAGAGCAGTTTATTTCAGAACAGAAAAGAAAATAGACATTAAGTTAACTACTGATTACCGATCGCTAATCTAGCTGACTTTTATTAAATTGAAATTGACTGTAGGAAATTTAAAGCACTTAATCTGGAGTCACTTATGGTTGCACTCACTCATACTAACCAAACGACTAAATCTACTGGAAGATTAACTTTACAATCTGTCGAGATTGCATCAGAAACTACTACTATTCGTTGTCTTGATTGGGATCGCGATCGCTTTGATATCGAATTTGGCTTGCAAAACGGCACGACTTACAATTCTTTTATTATTCAAGGCGAAAAACTGGCTTTAGTTGATACTTCTCACGCTAAATTTCGTCAGCTTTATCTTGAGTTATTAACAGGCTTAATCGATCCAGCTCAACTTGATTATTTAATTATCAGCCATACCGAACCAGATCACAGTGGTTTAGTGAAAGATATTTTGGCATTAGCACCCCAAGTTACCGTAGTCGGTGCCAAGGTGGCGATTAAGTTTTTAGAAAGCATGGTGCATCAACCCTTTGAACATCTGATTGTCAAAAATGGCGATCGCCTAGATTTGGGTAACGGACATCAACTAGAATTTGTGGCTGCTCCTAATTTACACTGGCCCGATACAATTTTTACTTACGATTACAAAACCCAAATTCTTTATACTTGCGATGCCTTTGGGATGCACTACTGCGATGAGCCTACTTTTGATGAGAATTTAGAACTAATCGAGGCTGACTTTGAATATTACTATGACTGTTTGATGAAGCCCAATGCCCGTTCGGTTTTAGCGGCGATCAAACGGATAGGAAAATTAGAACTCGGAACGATCGCCACGGGACATGGCCCTTTACTAAAGTACCATCGTGCAGAGTTAGTAAATCGCTATCAGCAATGGAGTCAGGCACAAACCAAAACTGAAACTTTAGTCGCCCTGTTTTACTCTGAAGACTATGGTTATAGTGACGAGCTCGCTAGAGCGATCGCAGGTGGAATTACTAAAACAGGAGTAGCAGTAGAATTAGTCGATTGGAACTATACCGAACCGCAAGAAGTAAGAGAATTAGTGGCACAAGCAGCAGGTTTAGTAATAGGGATGCCACCCCAATCAGATCGAGAAGCTCATGCCATTCTCAGTACCATCCTGGCAGCAGCGCACAGGAAACAGGCAGTTGCTTTATTTGAAGCTGGTGGTAGAGAAGATGAACCTGTTTATCCGCTACGGAATAAGTTTCAGGAGATTGGACTAACCGAGGCCTTTGCGCCAATTTTAGTTAAGCAAGCCCCAGATCGAGCTATTAAGCAAATCTGCGATGAAGCGGGTACAGATTTAGGACAGTGGTTAACCCGCGATCGCACCGTCAAACAGATGAAAGCGATCGACAATAGCTTACAAAAGGCCTTGGGCAGAATTAGTAACGGCTTATATATAATTACCGCTACCAAAGAAAAGATCTCTAGTGCGATGGTAGCGTCTTGGGTAATTCAAGCCAGTTTGACTCCCTTGGGTATTGCCATTGCAGTAGCTAAAGATCGAGCAATCGAATCATTCTTACAAATCGGCGAGCGCTTTGTTTTGAATGCCTTAGAAGAAGATAACTATCAAAGTCTAATTAAACACTTTCTCAAACGTTTTCCCCCTGGTGCAGATCGTTTTGAGGGCATCAAAACCGTACCTGCCAGTGATGGTTCGCCGATTATTGCCGAATCTTTGGCATACATTGAGTGCGAAGTTACCAGTCGCTTGGAATGTAGCGATCACTGGATTGTCTATAGCACAGTGCAAACTGGCAGAGTAGCCAAGCTGGATTCCTTAACTGCCGTTCACCATCGTCAAGTTGGTAATCACTATTAAGTAATAAGTAATAAGTAATAAGTAAAATGCATAAACTTGTCAATGCTTCCCCAACTCCCTGGTACAGGTGGCTAAATAGCAGTGGAGTAATTAAAATATTGGAATTTATCCAAGATTTTATTATCATTTCTCTTTGTATCGGTCTATTTGGCTTCATGACGCTTCAGTTGAGAGAGATGTTTGTATCTCTGTTACCGCCTTTAAACTTTACCAGAGTCACAGCCGATATTCTGTTTTTGCTAATTTTAGTTGAATTATTTCGATTATTAATTATTTACTTGCAAGAACGACGAGTTTCTATTGGTGTTGCCGTCGAGGTTTCTATTGTTTCGGTTTTGAGAGAAATTATTGTCAAGGGAATTTTGGATATCCCTTGGGATCAGGTATTAGCCACTTGTTCTTTTTTATTAGTTTTAGCTGTTTTGCTGATAGTCCGAGTTTGGCTACCTCCCACCTTTGAAGGTGTCGATCCCGAACAAAAACTATCTGAAAGATACAGACAAAAGATAGTAAACGGTAAACAGGCAATATAGCAATCCTAAATGATTTGTGAAAATTTTCCTTCTCCCTGCCTACCTCCTGCCTTCTGCTATAAGTAGAGTTCATGACTCAAATAGGACTGCAATAGGCAATAGCTTTTAGTTTTGATTCTTTTTCCTTTGTAAAGCATAATTCATCCTTCCTAAAATTATGATCCAAGCAACTATTAAACCAACATCTACTAGAAAACGAGATGTTCAAGTATCGACAATTAGCACCGATACTCAGGTATTGCGATCGCGTACTTGGGATAGATTAAAGTTTGAAGTTGAATATTCTCGTCAAGAGGGTACGACTTCTAATTCTTATCTCATTCAAGGCGATAAAATTGCTCTAATCGATCCGCCAGGACAATCTTTTACCAAAATTTACCTGGAGACTTTATCACATCATGAATGGCGAAAATTAGATTACATTATCTTGCAGCACGTTAATCCTAATCGATTATCAACTATAAAGGTACTGGCAGGATATGCACCTCAAGCAAAAATCATTTGTTCTAAACCAGCAGCTAAAGCTATAAAGGGTGCTTTAATGTTTCCTGAATGGAAATCACGAGTTCGAGTAGTTAGAGACAACGATACTTTAAACTTGGGACAGGGACATCAACTACAATTTATTAGCGTGCCTACTCCTCGCTGGGTAGATGGATTGTGTACTTACGATCCTCAAACCAAAATTCTTTTCACTGATAAATTCTTTGGGGTACACTTGTGCGATGAATCCATCTTTGATGATAACTGGAAACAATTAGATTTAGACCGCCGTTTCTATTTTGACTGTCTCCACGCCACCCAAACCAAACAGTTAGAAACTGCTTTAGCTAAATTTACGCCTTTAAACGTTAAAATCTATGCTCCTGCTCACGGTTCACTAGTAAAGTATAGTCTTGGTCGCTTTAGCTACGATTATCGCTCTTGGTGTCAAGAACAAAGCAGCCCAGAATTTAGAGTAGTTCTTCTTTATGCTTCTGCCTACGGTAACACCGCCACTCTGGCTAATGCGATCGCCCAAGGATTAGTACAATCTGGAGTGGCTGTAGAATCAATTAACTGCGAGCTGACATCAACTGAAGAAATTACCACAGCAATTCAAACTTGTGATGGTTTTATTATCGGTTCACCGACATTAGGTGGTCATGCACCAACTCAAATTCAAACAGCATTAGGAATTGTGTTAGCTAACGCAGCCAAAACCAAATTAGCAGGAGTGTTTGGTTCTTATGGTTGGAGTGGTGAGGCGATCGATTTGTTAGAAAGTAAACTAAGAGATGCCCATTATAGCTTCGGGTTTGAACCAATCCGCGTACGTTTTAGTCCCACTGCTAATATTTTAGAAGAATGCGAACAGGCAGGAAAAGAATTTACTCAAAGACTGAAAAAAACTAAGAAACTGCGTACTCCTCGCCAGGCGATAACAGAAACTCAGATCGATCGCACTGAACAAGCAGTCGGTAGAATTGTTGGTTCTCTCTGCGTCTTGACTACTTGTAATCATAATCATCATAGCGGTGTGTTGACTTCATGGGTATCCCAAGCAACTTTTAATCCTCCTGGAGTGATGATTGCGATTGCTAAAGAACAAAATGCGGATTTAATTGGTAATCCAGGCGATAAGTTTGTGTTGAATATCCTCAATGAAGGCAGAAATATCAGAAGAAACTTTTCTTATCAAAGTAGTAATTCCTTTGAAAATTTAACTACCAAAACCGCTACTAATGGTTGCTTGATTATTGAAGAAGCTTTAGCTTATCTTGAATGTACCGTCCAAAATCGTTTGCCATCGGGCGATCGCGCTTTGATTTACGCGGTAATAGAGCGAGGTGAAGTCTTGAAAAACAAGGGGATTACGGCGATTCAACATCGTAAGTCTGGTAGTTATTATTAGATTACTCTCAGTATTTCTATTTATTGCAAAAGTGGGATGCTCCCCTCTAAACACAAAAAAGTTAGTACATCACCCATCTTTTAAAGCAAGAACATAATGTTTTGAACCATATTTTGCTAGATCTAATCCATCGTTAATCCTTATTATATGGTTATTCAATATTATACGGTTATTCAATAAGTTTGATTGATTAACTAAATAAATGAAGACCCATGTCAGAAACCATGAGTGAAACAATCGATCGATTTTGTAAATCTTGAAGATAGAAACTCAGTCTAGTTGCAAAAGAGGCTGTGACTAGTCAGGTAAAATACTTGGAGGTAAATATAATATGACCGAGCAAGTCGAGCCGATCGCTTTCCAAGACCTAAAGAGCGGGTTTAGTATCTCTTTTGTATTGGGGATTTTGATGATTGTTTTGGGAGCAGTTGCGATCGCACGTTCTCTTTTTGCTGGGGTCGCTGCTAATTCTTATCTAGGTTTGGTGTTTGTTGTTGGTGGCATTACCCTTTTAGTCTACACCATTCAAACTCTCGCAAAACGGCAGTTTTGGAAGCTTTTAATGAAGCCTTTGGGGGGCATAGTGTTCCGTAAACCTGGGAGTAGGGCGATCGAGAAACTGATCGAGCGCGAAATCCAGCAGACCAAAGCCAGACTCAAAGCTCTAGAGGATGAAATACATAACTATAATTACAACAAAATGCAGAAATTCTAATGAACTTATTAACCGTTTTTAAATTCAAAACCCCCGAGGGTGCTGAACAAACTGTTGAAAAAATGGTTGATCTGCAAAAGCAAGGTATGATTGAGGACGCTGCAATTGTCAGCTGGCCAGAGGGAAAGAAAAATCCTCAAACCCATAAGGCTTTAAATTTAGTAAGCTCAGATGCTCTGGATGGTACTTTCTGGAGACTATTATTTTGGGTGCTCTTCACGACTTCAATTTGGGGGGGAATGACCATCGGCGCAGTCGGAGGAACACTAGCAGACTATGGTGTCGATGATGATTTTATTGAGGATGTTAAAACTAAAGTCACCGAAGGCACATCGGCGCTATTCTTACTAACTAGAAATATCACACCAGATGAAATTAGCGAAGCTTTGGCAGGCTCGGACACAGAGCTAAGGAATATGCAGCTGCAGCAATTTATTTTGTGTCAGCAGCGATTGAAGAGGCAAAAAGCGCTTGGCTAATGGCTTATCTGAATTATTCTCTTTAGTGGATATTCCCATAGTTGAGAAATATGCAGCTTGAGCAATTTATTTTGTAGCAGCAGCGATTGAAAAGCAAAGAGCACCTCATTATAAGTGGTTGGTGCGTGTCTTGCTGCAGAAGTAGCTGTGGCTAGTTAGGAAAAAACTTGGAGGTAAGTTATGACAGATCGATTTGAGTCAACCACTTCCCAAGCACTAAAGCGCGGGTTTGGTTTCTCTTTTATATTGGGGATTTTGATGATTGTTCTGGGAACAATTGCGATCGCACGTCCTCTTTTTGCCGGGGTCGCTGCTAATTTTTATCTTGGTTGGGTGTTTGTTGTTGGTGGCATTACCCAGTTGGTCTATGCTATTCAAACTCGCGAAGAAGGTCGGTTTATCTGGAAGCTCTTAGGAAATCTCTTAATTGGCGTTCTCTATTTTGTGGCAGGGTTATTGCTCCTGATCTATCCACTAGAAGGTCTTTTATCCCTCACGTTGATTGTGGGGGTGAGTATTTTGGGTAGCGGTTTGACTCAGATATTCTGGGCATTTCTTTGGAGAACAGACAGTGATTGGAGCTGGATAGCACGAGGTATTCTGGCAACAGTTCTGGGTATTTTGGTATTGGTTGATTGGCCCAGTAATACTCCCTGGTTGATTGGTTTATTGGTCGGCATTAATTTAATTTCAGATGGTCTCGGCATTGCCACCTTTTCAGCGGTTGCTCGGGAGACCATTGATGAATCACAATCTGCTGCTGCTTAGGTCTGGTTGAATCAGAACATTGCATTGAGTGGGAGGTAGTTTAAAGCTGACCAGTCACAAACACACTATAACCCACTATACGTTGACAAAAATAGCTGAAATACAAGGAAAACATTATTGAGAGGAAAACATCATGGAAAAAGTTATTGTAGTAGTTTTCGACGACGAAGCAAAAGCACATCAAGGCTCAAATCAGCTCAAACAACTACATCAATCCACCGATTTGACCCTTTATGCTGTAGCCGTGATTGCAAAAGATGCTTCAGGCAAAGTTGAAGTACTCCAAACTGCCGACGAAGGACCGATCGGTACGCTAATTGGAACAGCCTTAGGAAGCATGGTGGGTCTACTAGGGGGCCCTGCCGGCGTTGCGGTGGGTCTGTCAGGTGGTGCTCTGGCTGGTGCCTTGAGCGATATTAGTAGGATGGGTATTGACCTGGAATTTCTCAACGATGTTGGAGCTGTGATGACACCCGAAAAAGTAGCCGTCGTGGCATCGGTGGACGAAGAGTGGACTACTCCGCTCGATTCCGCAATCAAGCCTTTGGGGGGCATATTGTTCCGAAAACCTGGGAATGAAGTGATCGACGATCTGATCGAGCGCGAAATCCAGAAGACCGGAATCGAACTCAAGGCTCTACAGGCAGAATTTAATTCTGCTACGACCGAGCAGCAAGCTCAACTCCAAGCCAAGATTGATACCACCCATCAGACGCTTCAGGCTCAGATAGATGCGGCGGATAAATGGGTGGTTGAGACCAGCGAGCGAGTTGACACCAAGATTAAAGCGATGCAAGAGCAGGTTACAAAGGCAAGCGAAAACAAACAAGCTGAAATGGAACAGCACATCAGAAAAATTAAGACAGATATAGGGGTTTGTCAATTAATTAATGATGGGTGATACTGCTTCACATCCTCGTATGTCCAAGTCTCCGTGTCAACCTTAATCCTTCAATTAAAAGTTGACAGACTAATAGCACAACGTCAGGAGAAGCTTAAAAAATCAATGGAACTGGCAAGTATAGCGTTGACTCCTTAGTCTGGCTTAAGAAGGTATTGCCTCAGGGTAAGCGTAGTCTGGCAATCTAGACGGTTTGACTGGTATCCCCTGCTACTTAGGGCATACTACCAATTCTTACCTCATTGAGACAATATGCTGTCGTCTTCGTTCGATGAAGGATCTGAGTTCTCCTACCCGTATCGAGCCGCCGCATCGGTGGTCTGCTTCTAAAGCATATACCCAATAACCAGCAAGAGAATCAAATGTCAGAAGAAGTCATTTATTATGAAGAGAATAAATGCGGATCTACAAACGCGACGAGAAATAAAAGCTAGGTTAAGATGGACGTTTCCAATCGGCATTCTAACGATCTTTATCGGCATCCTGAGCATAATTGAGCCGTTTACGGCGGCAGTCGTCATAACTGTATTTTTGGGATTTATCTTCCTGATAATAGGCATATTTCATGTCACCTATGCCTTTCTCTTGCGCAAACTAGGCTCAGTTTGGTTTATCCTTCAATTTTTACTCGGTACTTGGTACTTGATTGCCGGAGATGTGCTCTTGATGAATCCCATTGAAGGACTGGTTCCCCTCACCCTGATTGTAGGCAATTTGTTTTTTATTGACGGTGTGATTCAGGTAATTAGCGCCTTCAACATTAAACCTCTACATGGCTGGAGTTGGTTCTTGTTTAGCGGTCTTCTAGGAATTATTCTGGGCATTCTCATTTGGAGTAATTGGCCCCAGGTTTCTGAGTGGATACTCGGTATTCTGGTAGGTGTCAATCTGATTACAAAGGGGTTAGCAGTCTGCATGAGTTCATCATTTAATTCGGGTATTCCCTACAATAAATCATCCCAAAGTGACAAAAAAAGTTAAAGATGTCCAACCGTTGGATTACTAGAATAGGGCCAATTCTTGTCACTCTGTTGCTCGTCGCTTCATGTAACATTTTGAGTAAGCATCAGATTATAAACAAGCAGACTGAATCCCTTCAGGGAAAAATTTCATTGTGGGCAGAAATGCCACTCTGGTTAACAGAAGCTCAGAGCAGTAAAAGCCGAGAAATTGTCAGGGATACTATCGAAGATTTCAGCGAGCTGTATCCTCAGGTCCAGGTCTTTATTAAGTTTTTTCCATCAAGGCAGCTCCTGGAGCCGTTTGAGGAGCAGGTGAGACGGGGAGCAGGTCCTGACTTAGTGCTAGTTTTCTCCAGTACCAGAATTCTGCAGTTAATTCAGACAGGAGCCTTGCAATCCCTGGAAAACTATCAGGTCGAACGAGCGGCGTTTCGTCCCGAAGCTCTCAAAGAAGTTCTTTATCGAGGTCAACTCTATGGCTTACCACTGTTCTTGTCAACCCAGGTTCTCTGCTATAACAAAGACCTAGTCCAGGAACTTCCCAGAACATTATCAGAGCTAATTAAAGTAGCAAGGCGGGGATATTCGGTCGGTTTACATTCTGGTTTCGTCGAGGCATTTTGGGGAACTGGGATTTTTGGCGGTCGGCTATTTGACGATCGCGGTCGAATCATCCTAGCAGAA
>JASJEK010000137.1 GCA_030064915.1 Xenococcaceae cyanobacterium MO_234.B1 | reverse complement strand
ACTGCCAGAATTGCCGTACCAGTGCCGAGAAACAATCGTCGGGAAAACTTCTTCATATTATCTAGTAAGTTTAATGGATAAGTTTGGCTTATTATCTTACTACTTTTGCTATATCTTCTCAATAAGTTTCTTAAAAATTAAATGATAAAGATTATTATTAAGTGTAGTAACAGTACTCTGCGTCTGATATTTTTTAGCCAAAACTTCTTTTATATTAGACTTTTAGAATTTGAAAAATAAGTCAAGAGTTTATTCTCGTTCTAATTTAATTAGAATTATTCTCAATGGTTTTTTCAAATACCTGCTATATTGCAATACTTCTTGTTTAAGCCCAAAATCAAGTAAAATAAATCCATGGGATTGGGCGTTCTTCTATGGTTAACCCGAAGTTGGTCGTGGGGACTAAAAGTAAAAGAGCCTGTAATCGCTAATGGATCAAGCTTTTTATCAATTTTGCTATTTTAGTTTATTATCAATTAATAAGGCTTAATGAGAATAAAGTGGAGTCAGAGAGACCCCGCCGTCAAACGACGGGGCTTCCTCTGACTTCGTGAATTTTATCAGATAGGTATCTGATGTGTATCTGATATTTTTAGACTCGTCTCCGAGGCAAAATTAATTCTGTCAAATTAGACATCAATGAACACATCGAATGGTTAGAGAAACGACTCAAAGAGATTAACTAGTAGTCTGTCAATCTTAAAAATGTGTGTAGCCAAATCTTATATCTATTGATTAATTAAACTGCATTATTTGATTTATAACCAGAACATCAAAACAGAAACTTTGATGTCAAATTATTTTGACTGAAAAAAATTCTTATAGCGATCGCGATTTCCAAAAAAATACCAGAATCAAACTTGACATTCAAGACAAACGCTTTAACCTTTAACCTATTTCTAAAATTAAGTATTAAGTTATACCATTTCTCTTTAAAAAGGCATTGAATATAAATTTTTTTGGCTAACCGCCTATGGCATATCCCCTATCTATGATAAATTAACTAGCAAATTCATAAAGAATTGGGATTAGTTCTAATTCAATAATTTTCATTAAGTAAACTACAGAATAACTAATGTCTCATAATCCACTTCTAAACACTGAGATAGATATCTTAGTTTTACTTCTGGTCGCTTGTTTAGCAGCGATCGCCTTTAAAAGAATCAACTTTCCCTACACTGTAGGGTTAGTTATTGTTGGTTTGGTGTTGAGCTTTTTGGGAAAAAATATAGAAGCATTGGAGGTAGTCAATACTTTTAGGCTTTCAGAAGAACTGATTTTATTTATTTTCGTTCCGCCACTAATTTTTGAATCAGCTTTAAATATGGACGGCAGGATACTATTGCGGAATCTTGCTCCTGTACTGACCCTAGCTGCTCCTGGCTTGTTGATTTCTACGGCTATTGTCGGGACAACTTTGGCTTGGCTGACACCTCTATCTCTGGGTCAAGCTCTACTTTTTGGCAGTTTGATTTCTGCTACGGATCCAGTGGCGGTGATTGCCCTGTTTAAAGAACTAGGTACGCCAAAACAGCTAGCGATATTGGTAGAAGGGGAAAGTTTATTTAACGATGCGACGGCGATTGTCACCTTCAATATCATCTTAGCCATCATTGCAGCAGGAGCAGTGGGAGCAGATGCTATTCAACAGGGGACGCTGGATTTTCTGGTTGCTTTTGTTGGGGGAGTTTTGGTAGGAGCAGCGTTCGGCTATTTAATGCGCTTGGTCATGAATCTGGTAAAAGAAGATTCGTTGCTTTTATCGACGATTACTACCATTACTGCCTACGGTGCTTTTTTGATAGCCGAAGAAGTATTTCATGTTTCTCCCGTGATGTCAGTAGTTAGCGCTGGTTTAGTGGTAGGCTGGTATAAATCTAACAGTCTAGAAGCAGAAGTCAGAGAATATGTCGGAGAATTTTGGGAATATGCTGCATTTTTAGCTAATAGCCTTATTTTCTTGCTTGTAGGTATTACTGCCTCTAGCTTCAGATTTTTCGAGCAACTCAGTCAAACTGAGTCACTGTTAACTTCCCTGGGTATCACTATTGCTACTGTCTTGGTAGCTCGTGCCATTGTGGTTTTTACCTTAATTCCCCTAGTCAATCTCTTTAGTAAGTCTAAAATTCCTTTTAGCTATCAACTAGTGAGTTATTGGGGTGGTTTGCGGGGAGCAGTCTGTCTGGCGTTGGCTCTGAGTATCGATCCCAAATTTCCCAACCGCGACTTGATTGTGATTTTAACTTTAGGAATAGCTCTGTTCACTCTCTTAATTCCTGGCACAACTGTCGGCAAATTGATCCAAAGCCTCAAACTAAATCGCCCTTCGATTGTAGATCGGGTAGGACAAGCTCTGGCTGTGGTTATTGCTAAGCGAGAAGCTCTCAAGGAATCTAGCCGTCTCGAAACTATGGATTACTTTTCTCCCAACGTAGTCCAAGGTTTTGCCCAAAAATATCAGCAGGAAGTTACTCAAGCTGAACAATCTCTAACTAACCTGATAACAGAACTTAACTTAAGTGAAGCTGAAGTTCAACAAGAAGTTTGGTCAGTAGCTTTGGCAGTTGAGGAACAGATATACCGCGAACTTAATGATCAAGGTTTTATGTCTAAACCAGTCTTATCCCAGTTAATCTTGATGATGAACTTAAAAACAGATGCAGTACAGGCTGGTAATATTCCCCCAGAATTACCTACTGTTGAACCATTAGAGGTTCGTTTCGGTAATTTATTAGTTAAATTGTTTGATGGTAGTTCTTGGGTAAAGCAGATTCAATCCGATCTAATTGCTACTCAATATGAGTATCTAACCTTTATCGCCTATGCTTGCGAGGAAGTACCCCTCCGACTTAGACGTTTAGTGGCAAATAGCGGGCTCCCAGGTCCAGGTATTGAGAACTGCGTCCGCCATTACGAGGAGATTCGGCAAGAAATAGTTGAGCAAGCTCAAGCTACCGTCCAACAGTCTTCAGAATTAGCGATCGCGTTCCAGACAAAAATTGCGGACAGGGTTGCTCTGGTTGTCCAAAACCAAACAGTTGAGCGATTGGCCGAAGAAGGCGTGATTAGTGAAGCTGTAGCAGTCCAAGTTCCTGAAATCATTGAGGTTAAATAATATTCGTAAGGGCGAACGGCAGTTCGCCCTTACACAAATCATCTGGTGAGAAAGTGAAAGGCTAAAAATCTGCAATACCATCACACAAAGCGCGATCGCCTTCTGTAACCTTAGAATTATGCTGGAGATAGTTTCCCATCAAAGAACAAACTTGACTCATTAACTCCTCAAAAGAATCAATGGGCCACAATTTAACCTTTCCTGTCTCTCCTGCGGTAGCTAAGATATTACCTTCAGCATTTAAACTAATACTGTCAATACTATATTGATCCGCTTCCCAGGTTGCTAAACGTTCCCGACTTGCCACATCCCAAAGTTGCACATTACCTTTATTATCACTACTAAAAATTCTCTTGCCATCAGGACTAAATGCGATCGCTCTTACTTGGGCTTGGTAGATATGAAAAGGAGACTTAGTAGAATTATCTTGCACATTCCAGAGGCGAATTGTACTATCTTCACCACCACTAGCAATCCAGTCTCCACTGGGACTAAAAGCTACAGTAAAAACTTCTCCTATATGGTCTTGAAAGATACTAACTTGTTTTTGATCTTGCCAATCCCAAGTTCTTACAGTACTGTCTTTACTAGCACTAGCTAACAGTTTGCCATCGGGACTAAAACTCAGGCTATGAACTAGATCGGTATGTCCTGATAACTCGGATATTGATTGATTCTGTAAGTTCCACAGGCGAATTCTTCCATTGCCTCCTGCTACTGCTATTACTCGATCATCAGAACTAAATACAATGGTTTCAATGGGACTGATGTTAGTTTGTAACTGTTGTAAGGATTTTTTCTGAAAATTCCAGAGGTTAATAATTCCATATTCATCACCACTAGCTAACCAATTACCATTAGAGCTAATGCTGATACTTTTTACTGGTGCATTATGGGTTGGCAGTTGCAATAATTTTTCACCTTTTGTGTTCCAGAGACGAACAATCCCATCATCCCCACCACTAACTATGATCTCCTCTTTGCCCTCCTTGGGAAGAATAGTTGGAGGGTTCTGACTAAAAACTATGCCATGAACCGAATTGTTATCTCCTTGCCATTCTGCTAATTGTCGATCTTCTAGATTCCACAGGCGAGTAATGCCATCATCTCCTGCACTAGCGAGAACTTTACCATCTTGACTAAAACTAACACTCCGCGCAGGGCCATTATGTCTGTTGAATTCTAATATTTGTTTACCCTGTAAATTCCATACCCTAGCAGAACCGTCTTCCCCAGCAGTAGCAAGTAATTTACTATCAGGACTAAATGCCACATTCCAGAGTCGCTTTCGATCTGCTTGCCAAACTGCTATTTTCTGATATTGTCGATTCCAAATACGAATAAAACCATCATCTCCTGCACTAGCAATTAATTGACCATCGGGACTAAATATTACTCTCCAGGAATGTATGGGAAATTCTTGTAATAACTTACCCTCAAGATTCCAAATACGGATGGTTTTATCTCCCCCTGTAGTAGCAATTAATTGATTGTCGGGACTAAAACGAACATTCTTATTTGGTGCTTTATGCGCTTGCCATCGCCTTAATTCTTTTCCCTGTAAGTCCCATAAGCCAACAGTACCGTCTTCCCCGCCAGCAGTAGCAATAATTTTTCCATTGGGACTAAAACTAACATCTCTTACTAGACCTTGATGTCCTTGCCAAGAGGCTAATTGTTCACCTTGCAGATTCCATAAACTAATTGTGCCGTTTTCTCCCGCACTGGCAATGATTCCCCCTGAGGGAATCGGACTAAAAGCTACAGCCCAAACTCTTTTAGGATCCGCTTCCCAAGCTGCTAACTCTTCTCCTTGTAAGTTCCATAAGCGAATCATGCCATTTTCTTCAGCACTGGCTAATAAATTCCCTTGGGGATTAAAAGTACTCCTAACAGGGACAGTCTCCCCTTGCATCTGATTAAGTTCTTTAACTTGATAAACTGACCATTGCAAAGTTCCTGTAACTTGTTCTTTTATTTGTCTGGAGGGTTGGAATAAAGTCACAAGCCAGTGTTTTAAAGCGATTCCTGATTTTAAGCTGTCAATCATGACATCTAAGGCTTGCTTGGAAGCTAAGTTAACCCTTGCAGATTGTTTAAAAGCCTTACTCTCATTGATTTTTGCTTTTCTTTCCTCCCGTAGAGAGTTCCCATATAAAGTGCTTAATGCAATAATGACAGTGATATACCCCACCCTACGCAATCGGCTATTAAACTGTTTTCTCGCAATACTACGCTGCACAAATTCTTTTTCTACTTTATTAAACCAGTTGTTAGCAGAATGTAGTGTTTGATTTAGCACATCTAAGTAAGGGTTAGCATTCCAGAGGAAACGTTGGGATTTGTCCTTTTGTTTCCAAGTTACGGCAGCAGTAGTTAATAAGCCTTGTAAAGCGAAATTTTCGCTTTGTTGGGCTGTTTGCAGCCAATCCTGTAATTTATCCCAGCCTTTCACTAGAAAATCATGAGCTGGCTCAACATAAGCCATTCCTGCTTCTTCTCCCGCTACAATGAGACGGGCTTGGGCTAAAGATTGTAAAACTGTCTCCACTCGCTGATTTTCTTGGGCTTCGGGATAGTCTAACTCGGTTTTAGGCACTCTTCGTCTTACTGCTTCTCCTCCTTCAACTTCTACCATCCGCAACATTACTTGACGCATCGTCTTTCTATGGTCATCATCAGGTAAGTTTGTATATTCTGCATTGGCTTTTCTGGTTAGTGAACCAGCTACACCTCCTTGTTGCTCAAAGTCTCTATCTACAGTCAAGGCTCGATCTTCTTTACCTTCTTCTAGCCAAGCTCGATGCAGGTTAATATACATCTCACTGAGAGTAAAAGAGAGTAAGGGCAATCCTCCTGGCATTTGGGCTACTTCATCCACTAAGCGATCTACTAAAGTAGCTGGCTCGAAGTATAGTGCCATTTCCGTAGCAGGTTTTTCCACCGCATCTCTTAATTCATCAGTACGCATTGGGCGGACGATAAAACGAGCTTTTGACCAATATGGTTGCAAAGCTGAGTCGAGAAATCGCGGTTCAAAATCGGAACGCAGCGTAACCACCAAGGTAAGTTGAGGACATGATTGCAGTATATTAGCTAATAAAACCATGAATTTCTGCCATTCTTCGCTTTTTTCCTCATTAGAATCGACATTACTCACCTTCTTCCCTAATCCCCATTGGGACTTGAGTTTTTGCCACCAACTTAATTTCTGTGCTCCCTTTACAGGCATTGTTTTCTGGGAAAGGGTTATTAATTCTTCAAATTGATCAATTACTAATAATAGTCTAGAGTCGGGATGTTGCTGACTCCAAGATTGAACTGAGTTAATCAACTGTTGAGGATGTTGTTCCAGTTGTCTTCCTAAAAGGGTTATATCTTCAGAGGACTTTTTTCGATCACTACTGATGCTAGATAAAGCTATAGCTAGGGACATATAGGGATTGTTCCCTGGGCGAATTGGCTCGATAATCTGCCATTTTTTCGGTTGTTGCTGCTGTAAGTAAGGAATTACACCAGCTTTAACTAAACTAGATTTTCCTGACCCCGAAATCCCTAAAACTACAGTAAATTGTTGTTGAGTAACTTGAGTAAACAATTCTTTAGTAACTTCTTGACGACCAAAAAAGAAACGAGAATGTCTGGCATCAAAAGACTCTAAGCCTCGATAGGGATTATTATCTTTCTCTAGTTTAGGAGCAGGTTTTAGTTGTGGTTCGACATTAGGCAATTTAAAAATATATTCTCCCCTGTCGTGGTTTTTGAGAGGAAAAAAGCCAGGGGTTTGCTTTTCTTGGGAATTAATTTCTACATAGTCTCGCAAATATAGATATAACTCAGGAGTCGTGATAACTCCATCTTGGATTAAGTCTGCTTGGTAATTCCCCAAGGCTTTAATTAATCCTTCTGCAAAAGGAGAATGTTCTCTGGTTTTTTCCCCGTCACGATTATTGAGAAAGTCTAACGCCTCTTGATTATGGGCAGCAGATGTAATAACTTGCCAAGCAGGATATTTAATAAAACGGTAGTAGTGTTCCCAATGAATCTTCTGTGGTATGGGAATTAGTTTACGAGTACTCGCCCAGCGAAATGTACCAGCAAAACAACAATCCAGAATTACCAACAGATGTCTGCATTCAAGTTGGGACAACCAATCATGTAAATCCCCCATCCTTAATAAAGTTTCAGGATGATTGATATCCCCATCTTGGGGTACAAGATAACCTTCGGGACCCGTATCACTATTTCTGGCAATACCATGTCCTGCAAAATATAGTAACAGGCGATCGCGTTTTGTGGGTTTGATCTGATTGGGGAGAATATCTGTAAACAGGGTTTTAAGATTACTGATAGTTGCATACTGATTGACAATTACTCCTGTCTCAAAATCAGAATGAACTAATTGATATTGATAACAATTATGCAGAATTTGGGCTATTGAGATTGCGTCAGGTACGGCGGTTTTGAGGCGAGCAATACCATTGTGATATTCGTTAATCCCAATGACAACTGCTAAACTGCGATCAAATTCAGTCATTTTATAATTACCTAATTCCTTAGATACCAACTCGATAAAAGTCCAATGATTTGGAGGCTTTTACTTATTACTTGGAAAGATCATTCCTTTTTTATGCAACAAAATGGTTTTTGTAATAAATTTCTACCTGTAAATTTTTGAGCAATTCATTAGCTAGGTCGCTGGGAAGCCCCGCTCCTTATTCCGACAGGAATAGGAGTCGGGAGAGGTTCCCTCGTTCCTCGCGTCGCTTCTCGACGCGATTAATGATTGGGAAAACTTTATCGTGGGTCATGTTTCATGCTAAAATAGTTGGATGCTGACTATGAACTACACCTATCGAATATATCCAACTGCCGAGCAGCAAGCACTGATTCTGCAATGGCTGGAGACGTGCCGACATCTTTATAACAGATGTTTGCGCGACCTCAAAGATTGGATGCACGCTCGAAAATGTAGTTTGTACTCTTGCTCAATGATACGGGAATATATCCTGTCTCCCGATATTCCCTTCCCCAGCTACTTGGAACAGAAAAGACAACTTACCCAATGGAAACAAGAAAACCCCTCTTATCAAGAGGTTCATTCTCAAGTAACTCAGGATGTAGTCAAAAGATTGCATAATACTTGGGAAGCCTTTAAAGCTCGCGGGTTCGGCTTTCCTCGCTACAAGAAATATGGTAAATATCAATCTTTTTTGTTCCCTCAGTTCAAAGACAATCCTAAGCTTAGACTCACCTAAGTCGCATATTCTCTATTGCCTATTGCCTTTTCGAGAATCTGAGAATGCAGTTTAAATGGGTCTAAGCTTAGCTAGATATATAGAGAGTTAGAAGTTACTATGAAAAAGTTTTCAAACTTCTATGCCTTCTGACGACTGACATCACGACTTCTGACTTTTTATCTTAACTCTAATTAGAACGAAAAAACTAGGTTTTGCCCCCTCTGCTCCCTACCGTGTACACACAAGTACTCAAGGGAACAAGATTGGTGGTTTTCGCCCCCCTAACCCCCCAATCCTGGGTAGGGCTGTTTCATTCTGGGTTAAGGTAGAGGGGGAGCAAGGGCACCGAAGGGGGCTTATATTATCCAAAGATAATGAATCAAACCGAAAACTTAAGTACTCAAGCCCCCTTCCAGGGGTAGGGCTGTTTCATTTCAAAATTAAACAAATGAATTCAATAAAGAGTTGTGTGTACACGGTAGCCCCTGCTCCCCATGCCTCTCTAAACCGTTAAACCTTAAAATCATACCCTTGTAAGCCTTTCCCCTTTCCCCTAACTTCTGCAAGAAGTCTTGTGTTGCTATTACATTAATTGTTTTAATTGTTTCGGTATTGCTCAAATATTTTGAGTAAGGAATCATTGGGGTTGTCAATACAGTAATCGATTACCTTCTCTGAGATCTCATCTAATTTCACAATATCCACAGTCAACTCATTATTCTTTCCACTCAAAAAACCGTGAAAATAAACCAATGTAGCTTCTTTGTCTTTGTCACGAAGCTTCAGCAAATATCTACAAGCAAGAGTTTCTATATTGATCTTTGACGCAGCATCTTGTTGTTTTGGGCCATTTTGCCCGTAAACAATGACAGAAGGGATGGTTAGTAGAAAAGCTGTGGACACCACTATCCATTTCAATTGATTCATAATCGTAATTTTCTCTAAACGTAATTTTCTCTAAACGTAATTTTCTCTAAAATAGATGTATCGGTCGAACAAGAAATAAATTAATAACGTCGTGGACGTTCTCGCCCTCTTATGCAATCATCATAGGCAAGGTTGTAAAGGTAGTCATATTCTGAAGATTCCCGCGAACCACCTTGTATTCCACCGACTATTGCTCCAACGCCAGCACCTTTTCCAGCATCATCAAAGATTGCACCAAACAAGGCTCCTGTAGCTGCTCCTTCAACAGCCCCGCTCAAAGTGTGAGAGCGAGTATTGCGTCTAGCATAATCCCTGGCATATTCTTCACAGGATGAGCGTGATTGTGCTAGGACTGGATCACTAGATAGCCCAATGATCTTAACCAAGCCAATCACACTAATTGTCAATATTAATCTTGTTGGCAATTGCTTAATTTTCCTCTGTTACAAACTCTTTTTTTCAATTCCACAATATAGGATACTATACAAAATAGAGAATAGAGAATAGAGAGAAATATCCTACCAAAAATTAAGTCTTGAGAATAGAACTTCAAGGGCAAAGTAATTAAAATTAACAGTCGTAAACATAAGCAACATAAGCTATGATGAGTGACGCAGAGAGGGACGGAAAGGGGGAATTTTGATTGATTTGTTGGTATTGACCAGTTACTGCACTGGATAGTCCCCCCTTCTTGGCGCGGTGACGGTTCGATAATTTTTGAACGAGAAATTAACCTTTCTTCCTTGTCTTCTTTGTCCTCCTTGTCCTCCTTGTCTCAACAATACAGGTTAAATCTAAAAATCATACCCTTGTAAGGGTAGGGTAATGGGGAGATAGAACTGAAGAACGCTTATTGGATTTGGCGATCGCCAATCCCAAAATCATGTTTTACAACAAAAAGGCTTATTATCTAATAACTCTAATTATTTTTTGTTATCAATTACCCTCTTATTGTTTAGAATCTTCTCCAAAAATCTATGAAGAAAAAATAGGTAATCCTATAACATTAACCAATTTATTATTATCAATTAAAAACCTCTATGTATCTGAAAATAATGAAAATTTTAATAATCTAAATAAACAAGCACATAAAAATACACAACCCACAGATAAAAAAGAAGGTTGGAGTGAATGGCAATCATGGACAAACTTCCCTCATAATCAAATCCAATTAGGTGTATCTAACTCCGATTATGGTGCGATGATGGACATGGAATATAAATGTTTTAATAAAGTTAGTCCTGATAATGATGAAAAGAAATCACAAACCTATTGGTATCGCATTTCTGAGCCAACAGAGCTATCAGAATATGTCAAAATAGAAATAGGATGTTGGTTAGAAAATCAATTAAAAGCGGTTTCTCTGGTCAATGGAATAAAAATAAATACATCATCTAAATCTGAACCTGAACTTTACGCTCAAGACATATACACTCAAGACATATACAGTCAAGACATATACAATTGTCCTAGAGAATTCACTGGTTGGGATTTAATCAAAAGTTTTGAAACTAAAAACTATAGTTTAGCACTTTGTCAACAAGGTGATTCGGTTTATCTCGTAGGACATGAAAAAGACCAACATGAAGCTTTCATTACTGCTAATGTTATATCTCAAAATAATGATTTAATTATTGCCCAAGATGAGTATGGATTTTCTTTTGAGATTAATAACCATGAATTAAAAGTTACTCAAAATAATCAGCTAATTGCTCAAGAAAAAATTTTAGATTTATACATTAAACAAAATAATTCTGAGTCCAATTTAACTGGTGTTGTTTGGCAATTACAACAAATTCGTTATAACAATGACGAATTAATAAAAGTAGATAATCCCTCCAATTACACCATCGAATTTTTACCTGATGGTCAAGTCCAAATTAAAGCAGACTGTAATCGTGCTAGAGGGACTTATACTCAACAAGATAGTAGTATCTCTATCAAAATTGGTCCTACTACTCGTGCAATGTGTCCTCCCGAGTCTATCTCAGATCAGTATCTCAAAGAACTTCAATCAGCAGTAATATTCTTTTTTCAAGATGGCAACCTGTATTTTGATTTAAAATTTGATACCGGTACAATGAAGTTTATACCAGATACTAGCAAGCTCGAAACTGAAAAAAAATTAAGGATCTTGAGTCACCACAATCATCAAATTCAGTAGAGCACAAAACGGGCGATCGCCTTGATAATCTAACGGTTAAAAAACATCTCGATCCAGAAGAAGAAAAACTACGGTTTTTAAAGTAGATGCGGTTTAAGTTAGAATTGTAGAAGCAATCGGAGATCAAATACAACAAATATGACTACTCAACAAGAAGCCAGGAAAGCAATGGCTGAATCACGTCAGCATGAAGAACATATTGAAGAAAATATGCTAAGTCGTTCTCAAGAAAAAATTGAGCAATCTTCTAGCCAAGAAATAGAACAAGAAGCTAGAGACTTAATGGTTAAACAACGCCAGCAGGGCAAACATATACAAGAAACCATGCTGTCTCGCTCAGAAGCAGAAATTGAAGGTCAAGGAAAATAAAAGTTTTATCTGGCAGTAACTGCTATATCTACTAAAGCTTTGCCCTCGCCTTTACTTAATTTCTCTCCAGCTTCAATTCGGT
>JASJEK010000456.1 GCA_030064915.1 Xenococcaceae cyanobacterium MO_234.B1 | reverse complement strand
CTTTGGGGGAAAGAAATAGGCTGTCAAGTCAAGGGGCTGCGGGCGGAATTTACTTCCGCCCTTTAAAAGCCCCGTCGGGCTGTCGGGGGCATTCTGCCTAGATAAGTGGCGCGGGGCAGCAAAGTCTCTAGCGTGAGCTGGAGAAGCCCGCTCTCTATCCGAAGGATGAGAGTCGGGAGTAGTCACGTTGTTAATGTTTGATCTGCATTTATACGGCTCTACCGAACCTGCGATGTAAAACTATTAGAAACTAGTCATTAAAAGTCTTGCTGTGCAAGACTTTGAGTTCTTGATAGTTTGATTTTGTATATTTTTTCCTAAATCCGTTTACAGATAAGTCTTTTACCCAAATCCAACACTATAAGTTCGGTAGAGCCATTTATACAAACGTCTTTATACAAACGTCAGTTCGACGAATTGTGTAAAACATGAAAAACTATAAGGAAAAGGTAAAACGGTAAGGGTTAAAGGATGGAAGAACGTTTTGAGCTATATCACCAACTAATACAAAAATTATTAGTTTGTCCGGAAGGAGAAGAATTAGAGCTATTACAAGCTAATTCAGACTTGGTTGACTTGGGGTTGTTGATTGCGATGCACCAAGCAGCAAGTTATTTTGCAGAAAATGATAACTCTAATGCTGCCCAATGGCTGCGAAATGTAGCAGAAGAGTTGGCGAAAAAGATGGGGTTTAGCTCTCCTGACGAGATGTATCAAGAGTATTTTAATTGCTTCAAGGAAATATTAAACGCAGTAGCAGAAAATCCTAGTGCCGAAGCAATTTATCCTCTACTGAAAAATCATCTAGAGAAATTAAATCTCAACTTGGGTTTAGTTTTAAACATTTGGGCACAAGATACTCTGTCAACACTTGATGCTGAACAAGCTCAAGAACTTGCTGAAGTAATCGCTAACTTTGGCAATCTAATTCAAGAATTTCCTTCAGGTAATGTTGCCCAGAATTTAGAACTAGCCATTGTTGCTTATCAAAGCATTCTTTGTGTCTACAATTAATCCCTTTAAAAATTACAAAAACTTTTATTTATAGACAGTCTTTAACGGCTCACTATTCCTGACCACTGTACCTTTTTTTCATTGCTGCGACGATAGGAGAAAAAATAATCTGGTTGTTGATAGGTACAGTAGGGGGCAATGGCAATTTGTGAATCTTTAATACCTAGCTGTTGCAGTTGAATTGCATTAACTCTCCTGACATCTAATCTGACTCTTCCAGGGTGGGAATCTTCTAGTACAGGAGAATCAGACAATTGCAATAAAGCTGATAAAATATCTGACTCAGCAGAAGAGACAATACTTTTACCCACTTCTACTGCCACTGTTTCTGAAACTTGATAGACTTCCCCTGAAATAGCAGGACCCATAGCAATGCGTAAATCTGAGATACTACTACCATGACTTTGTAATCTAGCGATCGCAGTAGGAACGATTTTTTGGGCTGTACCACGCCAACCAGCATGAACTGCTGCTACTTTCCCTGTTGTAATGTCTGCAATTAAAACAGGATTACAATCTGCACTAGCTACCCAAGGAGATTGTTTATTCCCACTTGCTAGAATGCCGTCTCCGTCAGGCAAACTGCTACGTTGATCTTTGGTACTGGTAATTTCTTCAGGAGTTAAAACTATATTACCATGTACTTGTTTGACTCTATAGGTTGTAGCTTTTGTATCTAAGGCTGCTACTAACTGTTCAGGGGTATGGGGGTAACACTGTTGAGTGAAAAATCCATGTTGCCATGACCCCAGTAAATCACAAGTTAGATAGGGTAATCCTTGCCATTCTTGCCATTGCCAACCAGAGTAAAAGCCTGCTTTATGTGAGTTCGGAGAGACGCGACGGGGCGTACAAGCTTTTGAGGAAACCTCAAAAGACAGCCCCTCAAATTTCGCGTCTGTACGGAATTCGGAGTTCGGAGTTATCATTTTTTTCTCAAACTATGGGAGATAAACAACAAGATAATGAGGTATTCAGACCCTAAAAAACTGTTAAATTAATTTTATCTAAGTACTTAACAGATGGTGATTCGTGATTCTTTTTCAAAAAGGCAACTTCTGTTTCCGTTAAATGGCGATATTTCCCTGGTGGTAAATTGCCATGTTCCGAACTGTTGAGACTGATCGAACCGATAGCGGTACGATGTAAGCTTAAAACTTTGAAGCCTAATTTCGCTGCAACCCGTCGTATTTGACGGTTTTTTCCTTCAGTTAGAACAATCTCTAGTAAAGTTTTATTTAACTCTTTTTTAACTACAGTTACCTTGGCAGGCAAGGTTTTTTGATTAGATAAAATAACTCCTGTGCGCCAACGTTGTAAATCTTGAGTTGTCGGATAACCATTTAACCAAACGAGATAGGTTTTAGGTAAATGATAACGAGGATGAGTTAACTTGAGAGTTAAGTTCCCGTCATTGGTGAGGAGTAGTGCACCAGTGGAGTTATAATCAAGTCTGCCTACAGGATGAATTCCTTGTGCTGCTCTTAGTTTAGCAGGGAGTAAATCTATTACGATCGCTCTGCTTTGTGGATCGTAACAAGTTGAAACTACACCCAGAGGTTTGTTAACTAGTAAGTAAATCTTTTGAGGACGGTGGTTTAGTTGAATCACTTTTCCATCCACCTCTAATATATCGGTTCTGAGATCGACTTTTTCTCCTAAGGTTGCTATTCTATTGTTTAACTTGACTCTCCCCTCCAAAATCATTTGTTCTCCTTTGCGTCGTGACGCAATTCCCCATTGAGACAAAATTTTTTGGATCCTTTCCGCCATCACCTACTCTCCTTCAATATTGGTACCTATCTATATTGGTACCTATCTATATTGGTACATATAAGTATGACAAAAAGCTTTATTATCTGACAAAAAGCCTTTTTGTCTCCCAATTGTTTAAGTAAATCTACTTACATTAAGTGAATCTACGTAATTAATTCTGTATAAGTACTAATAGAGTTTCCAGAAAGGTGAAGAAAGTATCAAGTCTTAGGAGACAATTTGTGAGGAAACTTGAAAATTACGAATAAACCGATAATATAGATGATTGTTGATAGATTACTTGCTAGTGGGGTTAAACTGTGGCTGCGATCGCAACTTACAGGAGTAGATCAACTTAAAGTCAAAATAGGGGGGAAAGATCAGCAAATTATGACAGGTTATATACCTGAGATTGTTATTGCTGCTAATGCTGCTACATATCAAGAAATTTCCTTGAGTCAAGTTGAAATTAAGGGTAGCAACATTCGGTTTAATCTAACTGAAATCCTTAAGGCACAACCTTTTAAACTTTTAGAACCAATTGGAGTAACAGCTAAAGTGTTACTCCAAGAATCTGATTTACAAGCTTCTTTAGCCTCTCCTCTATTATTAGATGGTCTAACAGATTTTTGGCAGAATTTACTCCAAGAAACCAATCATACTGTTGCCTCAGAGTTAAAAACCTCTTCTATGACATGGCAACAATTTTCCTTAGAGGCAGAAACTCTGAAACTAACAGGGACAATAGAAGATAATCAGTCTTTAGTAAGTATAATTACTGGCTTAAATTTGTCTAATCCTCAAACTTTACTGCTGTCTCCGATTACTATCTTAGGAGTTTCCGAATTACCAGCAGACAGCATCTCAGAATTAGCTATAGATTTAGGAAATGATGTAACCATTTCCGAATTAAAGTTATGGGCAAATCAGTTACTACTCACGGGAAATATCACAATTTTTCCTGCATAAAATTTTTCCTGCATAAACTGGTGACGGCTTGAGAGATTGATTCAATAAAAAACGATCATCCCTAAGGAAGATCGCTTCAGGTCAGGTCAGTTTTTTATCAAATAAAAAGGGAGTAATCAAAAAAAAACTTATTGATTGATTACCATATTCTTATAGTAGGGTAATTTGCTAAATGTTGGGTGTTTTTTACATAAAGATTTAGTTTTGTTTAATAAAGTTATCATGAAACAACAATTGATTACATGGTTAAATCGTATTTTAGTGGCAGACGTTTTCCTAGTCTTATTTGGCTTTATCTGGTTTGGGATCGCTGTTATGGGAAAATACTTAGATATTCCCCTTGGGTTTGAACTGTGGTACAAGTTGTGGCAGCCTTTATTTAACCCTGCTATTGGTATTCTTTTTTTAGGCGCTATTTCTACCTGGTTAATCAATAAAGTATCGGAAAAATTTGGAGGAAATGGAAATTAGAATGAAGCTAAAAGATTATCTAGAAGCTCTTGTACAAAAATTAATTTTGAGATCAACTGCACAATCAGCAGCAATTAGAGGATATTTGACAAATCGAGGCATACTATATCTCTCCAGAAAATTTATTCCTAGGAAACTTTTAGTTAAATATACTAGATAAATAAAACTCAACAGCAAGAATGCTTTTTTAATTGAACGACGATTAAGGGTCATAAGTGTATATTTGTGTAAGTGTATATTTGTGGTTTTCTAGGTATATTAGGGTGGTTTTGTATTTATATTAGAACAAGCAAAAGTTAAAAGTTGGGTTATATCTAGTTTTTTACTTTTTTCGCTTAAAAACCATGATGATTATAATAACAGCAGCAAGAGAGTTATTACTGATATTTACTGCTGTTAGCTTTACTACTTTTACTTAACTTGCTGAATCTTATCTATAAAATAGTCGATGCGATAATTAAGAGATTCTGCTATGGCTAACCCTGCTTCAAAAGACACTAGTGCTTGAGAATAGTCTTCTATTTCTAGATAGATATTTCCTAAATTATCGTAAGCATTCATTAAGCCATAAAAATTGTCAGCCTTTTGCTCAGTATCTATTAATTGCTGATAAGTTGAGATCGCCAATTGGAGTTGATTTTCTTGTTGATAAAGTATCGCCAATTGAGTTAGAGCATCTGCTGCTAAAGCCACTTGTTGTAAAGATTGAGCTAGAGTATAAGCTTCTTGATAATATTGACTCGCTAATTGTGGTTGCTCTAGATTTTGGTAATCATTTCCTACAGCAATTTTTAGTGTAGCTACTGAGTTAATTCTCCCTTCTGTAATATATTGATCTATGAGTTGTTTTTGGCTCTTAATTGCTGCTTCTGGTTGCTCTAGACGATGATAAATTTCAACTAATTCTAAAAGATATGTCTCTATACTCTTACTGTTTTCTTCTCTTGCTAAATTATTTTGTACTAAAGTAAGTAGCTCTTCATAGATCAAAGCTGCTGATAAGTAATCAAATTTAGCTAGATATAGTTTTCCTAGC
>JASJEK010000455.1 GCA_030064915.1 Xenococcaceae cyanobacterium MO_234.B1 | reverse complement strand
ATTTGGACGGAGTAGAGAGACTTATTAATATCAGGGATAAAAATCTTGTTATTATTGGATAGAGTCGATAGAATTTTTTGGTCAATCTTAGATAAAAACTTTCTTCCCTTCGTAAAGAGAAAATGTAATTTAAGTTGTTTAAACCAACCTTTGTCGTCTTTTTCTACTAATTCAGGAGTAACTTTAATCTTGTATTTTTCGGTTAATTCCCCTTTCCGTTCTTGCCTTCGTTCCTCCTGAGTTTTACGGCGTTTTTTCTTTAAAGAAAGCAAATGTTCGTTTGTTATGGTGGTCGCTAATGCGATCGCCTGATTTTCTTTTTTGTATTCTTCGTCTCTGGTATCTCGAATTTCTTTTGAAATGGCAGCAGGACTCATTTTAGTTTTTTTGTCTTGCTTATGGCGTGCTAATTCATATCCTTCCCGCAACAACTTATTGACGATCGCTTCTCGGTAGCAATCCCGTTGAGCATTGTTGTAGCAAGCCCGTTTGGCCCAAGCAGTAAGAGAAGCTGCTCCTAACTTTTCCATTTCGGCTTCTGGTTGGAGCAATAGGGCAATATTGGCTGTGGCTTGTTCCTCTTGACTTCGCATTAGAGAAGATACATAAGTTGCTCCATTGCCGATTTTGTATTGGGGACATTTATTGATTGCCCAAAGACTTCGAGGGATTCCATCTCGAACTCGCTCTATTCCCTGGCAGACAGAATCAACTGTCTGTATCCCGTAGGCAATGCACCATACACGGTCAAAATGTTTTTTAAGATCAATACTGATACCTGTTTCAATTACAGGAGATGCCAAAACTAAATCGTATTGAGATAAAACGGTATCTAAGTTATTGATACAGCCAAAAGCAGGATGATTTGGGTCGGCAACACTCTCTGCATCGATGCGTAATATTTTAAAATCTGGTCTGGCTTTCCGAAGTTTTTTCTTAAAATACTTTTCTAGATTCTGAGTTCCCCACTTACTTTTAATCTTTTGTCCAGATGTCTGAAAGAATGCTTTCTCCCCATTTTCTAAGGCAATTACCGTATCCAAAACCATCCGTCTCGGGTCATGATCGTCATATACAGTTAGAGGAATTTTTTGTTCTTTCTCCCAATTGTTCTCAACAATTAAGGGGTCAGTGGGACAATTAGATATTTTTTGGATATATTCTAGGGATATGGAGCTTAAATCTGCATCGCTTAAATAGATTTTCCCGCCTGTAACTAAGACCAGTTGAAGAAGTTGAGTTAGATTCTCAATGATCGCAACTCGATTGAGTTTACAGGTTTTGCTATCTAAGGTATGCCATAAAACCTGCTCGACTTCATCAATAATTACGACCGCTCCTGCCCAATCTTCGGGCTTGAACTGAGCTTTCGATTTGGCATGGAGTGAATCGACACACAACCCATAGCCTAAGACTCCTCCAGTCTCACTCAACCTTATTTCCTCAATGTGGTCGATACCAAAGCGATCGCATAAGGTACGGGCTAATTGAATGCGATGGGTAATCACTAAAGCTAGTTGATTGTTATCTCTGGCTTCTGCTACCTTTTGGGTTAGTAGTTCCGTTTTTCCTGTTCCTTTTGGAGCTTTAATGCCGACAATAGGAACGTTCTTACTGTCGAAATTTTTGATATATCGTTCAGTCTGTTTCTGGTCGGCTGCTAAGTTTAGTTTCTTTTCTTGATACTCTCGGAATAGAAAATAAGCTAGAGAGTATTTTTGTTCGTAAATCTTACGGAAGACTTCTGAGCCATGAGCAACTATTAAATCGTCAACTCCTTTCTCTGGATAATCCCAAGTTAGGACTGAAACCTTGCAACCTTCTCTTTCAAATAACTTTCCTGTCTTTGCGATCGCCTTGTTGACATTCGCGATCGTCTTTTCTTTGCTATCCTGGTCGAAGCCAATAACTATTTCTCGGTTCTCAACAGCAAAGACTTCTAGTTGAGGGATTAAGCTATCTGTTTCCTTCCTATATCCATTGAAGACTCCAGGGACAGATAGAGTGACAAACCCCTCAGTTATTAGCTTTGCTGCTTTTTTATTTCCTTCGGTAAGGACAATGGGAATAATCGGATCGCCGATCACGTATTGATAAAATCCTTTATCTTCCGCCAACAAGATAGATGGAAGGGAATAAGTTGTAGTTGAGGGGTGGTTGTATGCAGACCAAGTTGTTTGATAGATTTGCTCAACAGCAGTCTCGATGTCATCTAAGGAAAAAGAATTTTTTTGCCCTGTTGTCTTTAAGAGCCTCTCTGCCCAGGCTTGTTTGGCAGCATTAGAACAGCTTCTAATTAAATGCCAGCTAACTAAAAACGATACGTGGGGAGCGAATATCTCAGTTGCTACTTTAGGAGGGACTTCATATTTAATCGGTTTCCCCTCTTGACTGATTCTCGGGCAATCTGGCTTAACTACTCCCCATTCATTCTCTTCTCCTATCGGCGATAAAACATTAACTCCAAAACTAGCCCATCCTCCGTTCTCTAAGTGCTGATACCTCTTTAAATATCCTGTCGTGACCTGTCCTGGATTGCGTCGGGGTATTTCCTCAGAAATTAACAGGCGATCGTATAAGGGGGTTAAGGGATTACTGGCTTCTGATTCTAAATTTAAGCTGGTAACAAACGGAGATATCCCCGACCCCTCCGTCCATTCCTGCCAGTGGGAGGCTTGTATTGGGTCGCCGTAACAGTTCTTAATACTATTTTCGGCTAAATTTTTGGAAATCGATCCAAAATTATGGTGAAAAGTTATTGAATCTTTAAATAAAGTAGAAAGTTCTAGGTTGTTGGGATGTTTGTCTTCTGATATCATGATTTTTAGTTGGCAATGTTGTTACATAAAGATTCCTGGCAGGAATGTTCAGATGTTCATTGGGATGTTCATTGGGATGTTCATTGTAGGGATGTTCATTGTAGGGATGTTTGTCATTCATGATTAATAAACAAGGATTCCGTTGTCGGAATGTTTGTCGGGATGTTCATTGAGATGTTCATCTCATGAGAGCAAAGATTCCAAGCTTTTTGGGATGTTTGTCTTCTGATTTTTATGAGTCATATGATTTTTATGGGTCGTATGATGCTGATTCAAAACACGAAGTTTCGAGCTACGTGTTTGAAAATTCATATCGAGAAAAATCACCAGAGTTAGAATGCATCCAACACTACTAAGGCTGGTGATTTTTCTATCTTAATTTTTTAACTCGTGTCCTCAATACCGTACAAACACGGAATTCTCAGTCGAGCTTCATCATTTTTTGTAAACTTTTTCCAGTTTTTTTGACAATTCATCAGGGTTTTCCTCAATAAAGATTTTCAAAGAGCGTATATATGCAAAACTACAAAAGATAGACTATTATATAGTGTATATATGCGTAGGTTATTTATGCCTTCTAGCTTCTGTCAACATAAACAATTATATTGTATTTTGTCAATTGAGAATGAGAAGAAAAAAAAATTTAATGAAAATAAATATGCCCCTAAAGGATTGGGAACAGTCCACTATCAATCTCCTGTGTGCGTAATGCTGCCTCCTGAGTTGGATAAGATAGTTCGATCGCTGGAGAATCGGTCAGAATTTATCAGAAATGCGATCGCAGAAAAGGTTAAACGGGAAGGACTTGATAAATGTAGTTAAAAAGATCTACTCGCGGGATACTAAAGAGGTTTCTTTTTTTGTATTCAATTCCAAAATTTTCAAAACCCAGATATAAACCAGGCATAACTTTATTCGCGATTCTCATAGAATCAGTGATAATGTTGGCTATTTTGAATGTTTATATCTTGTGGGTGAGATAAAAAAAACTTTGCGCGATTTCCTGGTTAATTTAAAATCAGAATTAAGATTAAGTAATCTACAACTGTCTAAAAGACTAGATATTCCTAATAATATCATTATAGCGATTGATGAAAAGAAACTTGGGCTAGACGATTTAACTTTAGGAATATATAGAGAATTAATTAGCCTTAAAGATTGGGATAGGCATTATTTATATGAACCTTTTATTCCGAAAAGTTATTCTAAGAATTTGGTTAAAGGGTTTTCCGATTTTGTTCAAAAATTAATGGTCGAAAAGCAATTAAGCTTACAAGACCTAGCCGATTTACAAGAAGGAATAACTGTCGAGTTTATCAATCAAATTATTCATCAACAAGTTCATCCCGACCAAGTTAATATTTTATTCGTAAAAAAACTGGTAATTGAAGAAGGAAAATCAACAGAGAGAAAAATTAACAATTACTATTATCGCCCTATACTAGATTCGATTTTCACTAGTTATGAAGTGGATCGTTTTGCCGAACTAGTTTATGATTTGAGAGAAAGAATTTTACAAATAAATCAAAAGGATTTCGGCGCACAGATAGGAATTTCAGGATCAAATGTTTCTCGATGGGAAACAGGACAAACCAACCCTGACAGTATCAAAATTCAACATTTTAGAACTCTGGCTAATTTAAAAGGCTGGACTGTTGAACATTTATTTACTTATATTTATGGACAGGAAACTCAAACTGAAGCTTATGAGGCTATTGCGCCAAAAGCAAAAAGTTTGCCTCCTCTTTTAAGACAAAAACTAGTTAGGGAATTATTGGATTTAGATAAGATAGCGTTTAACTATCATTCCCTAGAGCAATTTTCTAAAATCTTAAGAAGCTACATTAAACGTCAAAATCTATCTTTAGAAGAGGCTTCTAAAAAGTTAAGAATCAAGCCTGTTTCAAGACTTGATTCTCTACTTAAGCAACAAGAGTTGCCTAATAATATGGAACTATTGCGATTAGCTTCTCTCCGAGATTTTCTTGATGAGAAAGGCGATCGCTATTCTTATGCGGAATTAAAAGAAATGATCTATGGGCGTTTCACCATCAAAAATACCATCGAAAATCCAGAACAGGGACAGTAGCTCTAAATTGCTCCTTGACGTAAAAAACAATTTCTTCTGCCAAAACATTACAAGCAATTACATTCAGCAAATCTAAGGCAGACTGTAAATCCTCTTCGGTATCGCACCAAATTTCGATTTTTTTTTTCGTCTAAGGAACAGGCAATTGCAGAATAGTATCCTTCTAAAATATCAGAAAGGTCTGAATTTTCTATGAGGATGACACAGTTTTTTTGTCTTGGTTTAGGATCTAGCAAAGTAACTATTTATATTTAGAAAACGAAAGTATCCTATAGTTACTGCCTAAAATCTGGGGGTTTTTGCCTAAAAACCCCCAGATTTTTAGTTTTTTTTTACTTTTAAC
>JASJEK010000454.1 GCA_030064915.1 Xenococcaceae cyanobacterium MO_234.B1 | reverse complement strand
GTCTCACTAACTTTCAACCAGAATTTATCTTGGCTCTTCTAGAGTAGTTATGAAAAAATAATATTTGGTTGTAAAGTAATTAAACCAAAATACTAATTCTAATAAGGCGATCTTACCCAATGGTGAGACCGCTCTAATTCTACCAATGAATAATTATCAATTATCCATTATCAATTCTTGAAATCTAAACAGCTACTGCTGATTCTAAAAGCCGTATTTGAGAAAAAGTAAATTCAGTAGTCGTTTTTTCTCCCTCTTTGCCAATAGACTCAATTACTTGATGAGTAGGGAGATAGTAATTGCCAAATTTTTCATAGGTTTCTTTAAACTCCCGTTTACCCTTAAGTTCATTAGTTTTAGAGTCGCGGAAGACGGCATTATAGCCAGTGGAAATATAACCTTCTCCTGTATCGAGACTATTATTAGTATTAATCACAAAAGCTATAGGACCCATTACTCGACTTACTTGGCATATTTCTGTTCCCCGTATCTTGTAATTTGACCCCATAGAGTCCCCTTTAACCAGAATTTCTATTGCACCTGTAGAGTCTTCCTCCCCTAGAGAAAAGGTATTTTTTCCGTGAGCTTGTTCAAAAGAGGCCCGTTTGCGGTGAGTAATCACATCCCGCAGATGATTATAAACACTTTCTTGTACTTTCTCGTCTGCAATACCTGTAACTTCTACCGATAGGTCCCTATCTACTTTAATTGTTCCTCTATATACCTCGTCTTCCTGCTTTAATTCTACTTCAGTAGTGTAACCAGGGAAATTTTCATTCCAAGTATAACGGTTTTCATAGGCTGCACGAAAGCGACCGCGAGCGAGATTATTGTCTGTCATAATAAATAAAATTCCAATCAACAGGACTACTTTAGTTAATTTAACACTGACAATTCCGAAAAAGGTGAAAAGGCTGAATTACAGAGGGATAAAGGCATATAAAAGTTATGAAAATGCTCGACCCAACCAGCAAAAACCAGAATGAGAACCGAAATCTCCGACATAATTGACTCTAATTTTTGTTGTTGCTGTTCCTGATAGGCTTTTCGGACAAGTCTTAGGCATACTTACAAAAAAGAACCATTATGATCAATCGTCAATCTTTAAAGGCAATCAAACCAATTTACACGTTGTACAACCTTTACAAGTATCTCGTGTTTCATATGAATCTCGCAAAAGCAAGGTACTACGACTGGAAGGACAGTCAAAATCCTGCATATATACCTGTCCCCCCTGCCAGGCTTCGGCACCGAGTCCATGGAAGTTTAGATAAAGAGTCTTTTCTTAGGACAGGAGGAATTCTTGCACAGAACATCCGTGATCTGTGTGCGATGGTAGGGCGCGACATCTACTCATTTGAACATATTTTGGATTTTGGCTGCGGATCCGGGAGGGTCATTAGTAACTTCTATGATATCCCTGAATCATGCCGGCTCTATGGTACTGATATCGATTCAGAACTAGTGAGTTGGTGTAAAAAATACTTGCCCCATATTCGATGTAGCACCAATGGATATAAGCCTCCGTTACCTTTTGCACCCAATACTTTTGATTTGATATATGCAATCTCTGTCTTCACCCATCTAGATGAGGAATTTCAACACGCTTGGCTTGGTGAGCTTCGACGTATTGCCAAGCCCGGAGCGACAATAATTCTGACTGTGCATGGCGAGTATTGTATCAATGAGTTGGCCTCTTCATACCGTAAGCAAATTCATTCCCATGGATTCCTGTTTGTAACACGTGCAACGGGAAGGTTAAAGCTTGATAGGTTGCCCGATTTTTATCAGACTGCCTATCACACACAGGAATACGTTCGTCGAGAATGGTCAGCCTATTTCGATGTGGTTCACTATTTGGAACGCGGTATTAATAACCACCAAGATGCAGTTATTTTGAAAAAACTATGATTTGACTTTGATGGGATATTCTACTGAGATCTTGCACCTAATAAAAAAGTAAATCAAATAGGTTTTATTATCAAGATTTAGACTACAAAAAAAGCCTTAATAAATCAAGTTGCATACGGGGGTTACAGTTTTATTTTTCTTTTTTTATCTTGTGTGATTTTTGGTAATCGCAATCTTTTTAGCATGACCAAATCGGAATAACCCCTATTCCCAGCCCTAATAACTTCTAATAATTCTTGTGGTTTAACTATTAAATAATCTGGGTCATGTTCCCCTAAGACTTTTGCTGAATTAAACCCCCAACCAACAGCAATAATTCCCACATTACTTTTGCGAGCCGAACGAATATCTCTAGTTTCATCTCCCACATAAATCACCTCTGTGTTCCTCAGATGATATTTCTTAATGACTTGATTAATAATGCGATGTTTACCAAAAATAGTTGTCCCCGAATGAATAAAATCAAAGCAAGTATCTAGCTCATTATTTTGTAAAAAAGCTGTTACATTCTCTTCAATGTTAGAAGTTATAATACCTAGAATATAACCTTGCTTCTTTAATTCTTGTAATACCTCACTCATCCCAGTAATAGGAGTAAGTTTTCCGATCTGGTTTCCTAATTCTTTTTGAACTCTTTTAACTAAAAAAGGTAATTTGAATAAAGAAATTTCTGACTGTTTAATTATTTCTCTGGAACTTAAATTTTTAAGAAACAATAGTTCTTCTTGGTTGAGAGTTTTGTAACCAAATTCGGAAGCCAGACTATTAGTAATATCTACAATCGCTTGGTAAGTGTCAGCAATTGTCCCATCAAAATCAAAAATAATTGCTTTGGTTGCCATTTAATCTTAGTTGGATATCTGAAGAGAGCTAAATATTAATGTGAGTTCAACATGAGTTCGACAAAACTAAGTTTTAGTAAGTAAAAGGAGTCAGTAGTCAGGAGCAAAGAGCCATAATTGCTAATTTTAAAACTAATTTTCGGGCTTTATAGTAATTTTAACTAACATACTTCAATATTATTGTTATTTATTCTATATTCTTCTCCTGAATTCTGACTACTGAATTCTGCGGGGCGACCCTGCTGCTTCCCAAGCAGCTAAGGAACGCGCCTCGTTGTCTTCTCCCCAACACCAGCAATTTTTTCTCATCCAACTCACGCAGTTTAAGTTTTATCTCTAAATATTAGATTAGCACGGGCATTCCTTCTTAGCATTTCTGGTTTAATCCTTCTTAAAGCAGAACCTCTAAAACGACGATCCCATTCGGTTTCTTCTATCTGTTCTAATTCTTGCAATTTTGGTTTAATATTCCAAGGGTAGGGCTGAAAATCAGCAATACCTGTTTCCTTGGCAAACCTTTGATTCCAGGGACAAACATCTTGACAAATATCACAACCAGCCACCCAACCCGATAGTTTAGCAGCAATTTCTGTTGGTAATTCTGGCTGGCGATTTTCAATAGTATGATAAGCAATGCAACGATTAGCATCTACTACAAAGGGTTTGGCGATCGCATTAGTCGGGCAAGCATCTAAACAGCGGGTACAAGTGCCACAATGTTCAGTATGGGGCCGATCGGGAGTCAATTCGAGGTTGGTTAATATTGCTCCCAAAAATACCCAACTGCCATACTCTTTGGTGATCAGGTTACTATTTTTAGCAATCCAGCCAATACCAGCCCTTTGCGCCCAAACCTTATCTTGAATTGGTCCTGTATCGGCATAGTAGCGAGTTTTAATCCCTTCTCCTTGAGTTTGCAGCCATTGACTTAATTTTTTGAGCTTTTGCTGCATTACCTTGTGATAGTCTCTCCCCCAACCATAACGGGATATTTTGCCATCTTCTGGTGCATCTGAGTGTTGATGGGGGGTGTAATAATTTAAGGCAACACAAATCAGCGATCGCACTTCTGGCATTACTAAACGAATATCCTCTCGTTTTGAGTTTGCCATCCAAGCCATATCAGCTTGATATCCCAAAGCCAACCAATTGTGAAGATGCTTAACTGCGGAGTCTTCTTTTACTATTTCTACTGAGACAATTCCTACTTTATGAAAACCAATAATTTTAGCTTGGGCTTTAATGCAATCTTGCTGCAAGAGAGGCGCTTCGCGACCGCTATCAATGTTCATCGCTCTTGAAAAACATACTTTGTAACATCTACTAATTATTATCTAAATAATAAAAATTGAAGTCTTTAAGTGCTAATAAACGATTCTTCTTAAGACGGTAATGATAGCCTATTTTCTTAGTTAATTGCTGCCACAATGTTGACTTAATCTATGTAAATAGCACTAGTAAATTGTAATAAAGATTTTTTTAAAATAATTCGTTTATCGTTGTAGCAATGCAATATTCCTTCCTAATAAAGCTTAACCCTGATAAAGCTTAACAGGAATAATGTTTTTTTGCTGTTGAAAATCTTGAGGATGATCCGTTCCTACTACAAAATAAATTCCTGGAGCGTATTTTTCTAAATCTATAGCAATATTTTTAGCTAGCTCTCTATATTTAATACCAAGAGCTAGGGTACAAAAACAAAAGTTTTCTTTTTGTTGCTCCATTTCTTTGTAGTCAATAGTGGACTTAATCCCGACTGAATCAGTAAAGCTAGAATTAGCTCTTCTTTACTAATTATCTGTTTGTATTCTAAGCTAATCCACATCTGACTTGCATCTTTACTAATTAGAAAACAAACCGTAAAACCCTCTCCCCTCTCTTGGTCAGCATTCCCGAGGGGCTGTCTTTTGAGGTCTCCTCAAAAGCTTGTACGCCCCGTTTGCGTCTTTCGCCGACGCGGGGTCTGACCGCTGCACCTGAAGCACCCCTGCACCTGAAGCCCTCCTCACTATACAATGTTAATGACGACCAGGTTAATGACGACCAGCTTAGCCCTTGAGCTAGAAATTGCTAATTATCTAGACAGTATAGGAATATTAAAAATGAAATTAGGAGCTTTAGTTAAATTTCTCCCAAATAAGTTAGATTGTGGCGTGTTGTCACCTAAGTGCAAAAATAAATAAAAACAAAAAGTAGCAACAGCAGCTAGAATCAGTCTTTCCCACATCATAATGTATTCTCCCCAATCACTCTCGATACTACTAGTATCCCTCAGGTAAGAGAATTAAGCCATACTAAAATTACAAAATTTATGGTATTTAACCTAAACTTTAAAATAGTGGTCATTCACAGTAATAATGCCTAAATTTTTGTTAACAAAATATAAGTTTTAGTTTTATATTTTAGCTTTATCTGTACGTGACTTTGATGAGATTAGGTTAACTATGGGTTTG
>JASJEK010000453.1 GCA_030064915.1 Xenococcaceae cyanobacterium MO_234.B1 | reverse complement strand
GATAAAACATGGACTGCTTCTATAGAGCAAGAGCAAAAAGAAAACAATACGAATTATGCGCCTTTGCCTCCTGCAATTATTATGGATATTGATGAAACGGTGCTAGATAATTCGTTCTATCAAAATCAATTAATTCAATCAAACTCTTTTTATACTTCCAGTTCTTGGGATAAATGGATACAACAACAGCAAGCCAAACTGGTACCAGGCGCAAAAGAATTTATTAAGAATGCTCGCGACAAAGAGATTAAAATATTTTATGTTACAAATCGAGAATGTAATGACGGCATACGGGAAGGTCAACAAAAATGTCCTCAAGAAAATGATACTATCCAAAATCTAACAACGAAAGGAATAGAAAATTTAACTGAAGATAAGATCCTTTTACAAAATGAACAAGAAGGATGGGAGAAGAATAAGTCTTCGAGACGAGAGTTTTTAGCTAAAGATTACAGAATCATAATGTTGATAGGAGACGACCTTCACGATTTTCTCTCAAGTGAAAAACTCAAGAACCTCAGTGATAATGATTTTTTTGAGAAATATAAGAACTATTTAGGAAAAAAATGGTTTCTCTTGCCTAATCCGATATATGGTTCGTGGATAAAAAGGGTCAGTGTGGACAGGTAGGGAGTCACTTATCTCGTCAAGGAGGCGTAAAGCTAGGGAAGCTGTCATGCGATTACAACATTTACACCTCCACCCAGCAGCTTCTTTTACTGTTAAGGCTAAGTTTGTCCAGTCTTTGGGATATCTTCTTGAATCTATAGGCATTTCAATAATTGGCGACCGCGCAGCGCCTCGCCTGTCCGCGACATAGGAGCGAACCTCTGCCTTTAACGATTCATCCTGCTGCGGTCTATCTCAGAAGTCTAAGTCCTGGTTCTAAACCAACTATGACCAATGCTTTAAATACCATCGCTTCTCTATTAACTGATGGTCAGTGTGATATTTATACTCTAGATTGGGCAGCGATTCGTTATCAGCATACCGCAGCCGTACAAGCTTCTCTCTTAGAAAGATATGCACCTTCAACTGCTGCAAAAATTATGTGTGCCTTTAGAAGGGTGTTAGATGAGGCTCGTAAATTGGGATTGATGTCTGCATCTGATTATGCCAGCGCGGTAGAGTTACCCAGTATTAAAGATACTAGGAAGCTTCGGGGTAGGGCATTAACTCAGTCAGAAATTAGGGCATTGATGAGAGTATGTACTGAAGATAAGAGTAAGTTGGGTGTGAGGGATGCTGCTTTGATTGCTATTTTAAGAGGTGCAGGTTTACGACGGGGAGAAGCGGTCAAACTTAAGGTGAAGGATTTTAACCCAGAGACGGGAGGACTAGAAATTAACCGTGCTAAGGGTGGTAAGAGTCGGCTGGTGTATTTGCCTGAAATTGCCGTCTCTTATGTAGAGAATTGGTTAGCTGTCAGAGGTAGAAGACCAGGTGCTATCCTGTGTCCCATTAGAAAGGGTGGAGCAATAGAATTTAGACACATGAGTTCTCAAGGAAGGGGTGTTGTTGGTGGTGCAGAAACGAGCTTCTCAAGCTGGTGTAGAGTCTTTCTCTCCCCATGATTTTCGCAGGACGTTTTGTAGTGACTTATTAGATGCAGGAGTAGATATCGTTACAGTACAGAAATTAGCTGGTCATGCCGACCCGATGACTACTGCTAAGTATGACAGGAGAGGGGAAGAGATTAAAAGGAAAGCGGTGCAGAAGTTGAAGTTTTAAGGCGACCTCATTTGTAAACCACTGGTTTACAGATCTTGGGTCAGAGCGATCGCCTAACGGCGCAGGCTTCGCCTGACCGCTTGAAAAGTTGATACTCAGATCTTGCACCAAGAAAAGTTGATCTGAAAATGAATGGCTGAAGTACTTGTGTAGAGAGGATTTTAGAGTTAGTTCTCTTTTTAAAAATAGAACTAACTCTAAAATTAATAAAAACCAGTCAGCAAGGATAATTTATTCAACCCGATGACCGACTTTTTTGTCATTACTATATAAATCTGACCAACTTTCTTTTAGTCCCTCAATAGCTTGAGTTAATCCATCAATTTGAACTCTTCTAACTACAGCTAAAACTCCATCTATGTGTGCTTGACTTCCTGCCTTTCCTAAATGTTGAAAACGGGAATACTCATTCTCTGACTTGGTTTTGGGAAAAATGGCGCAACTCGCTCTGAGTTGATAGTACCAGTAATAGACTTCTTGCAGAAGTCAGGGAAAAGGGTAAAGGGTAAAGGGGAAAGGAACGTAAAAAGAACCTTTACCCCTTCCCCATTAACCTTTCCCCATAACGAGACCAAGATTGATGGGACTTATGCAAGAGGTCTAATGATGTTGAGCTCCTTTAGCTTGATATCGTGCCAAAGAACATCCAGGAGGAGCTACAACACCTGAGGCTTCAATTTCAGACTTTTGTGCCTCTAACAGAGCGATTGCTGCACTTATACGTTCCGCTCGTTGTTCTTGCTCTAGTTCCGTTTCTTTTTTGGACATTTTTGAGTAATTAGCTAGGATAAATCTGGTAGATTAGTTCTCTATGAAAAAAGAGAACTAATCTCATGAATCACATTTTACCTCAAGCAGAAGAATTACTCTTAACCTTGAAACAACTAATGCCCAGTATTTATCAACAAGAAACCTTAGAATCTATTTTAGGTTTACTTCTTGAAGGGCAAGGCAACTCTGTCCCACATCATTGTCAAACCAAATCGGAAAGTGCTATTAGTCGCTTTTTAAATCATTATAAGTGGTCAACTCGTTCCCTAATTCGTACTGTTCGTTCTTGTATATTAAATCTAATTCTTTCTCAAAGAAAAAAAGGACGAAAACCAATTTTAGAAGTTATCCTTGATTTAACAACACTGGTTTAAACATCATGCTATTGTTGGAATTCCTAATACTAGAACTTTAACCGATGGACGGAAAATTTCTGAAATTAAAACGAGAGGTCAACAAGTTTATTTGAATGGTCTAGATATTCCCGTTTTTTTGTCATGGGTATGGTTAAAACGAGACGGAAAAAGAGTTCAACGTTTTGTGATTTCTACTAAGCAAATGAAAGGTAAAACTATTGCTCGATGGGGAAGACGAAGATGGCAAATCGAAGGATTTTTCAAAACCGTTAAACATTGTTTTAGCCTTCATCGTTTTGGTCAAAAAAGTTTGCTCGGAGTTTATCGTTGGTTAATTCTTTCTTTTGTTTCCTATTTATTATCATACTGGGTCTATTTACATTTAGGAGATTATGATAATTTAGACTGGTTTGATTCAGCACAACAGGCACTAATTTTACTTCTCCCTCATATTTTACTTCTCTCTCTTTTGAATCAGTTAGAGACAGTTAGACCTTGGTTAAATGAACTTGGTTTTGATTTTTCTCTGATTAGGTGCAAGATCTGAGTAAGAGCGCGATCTCGCGCGGAACGCGAGGCACTTCGTGGTCGCCCGCCAATAATTCACTCCTTTACTTACGAAGCTTTAAGATACCTGGGTATAGTTTGAGTTGGTTCTGCTAGTACCTCTACTACCTTGAATTTATTTTCTTCTGCTACAAATACCCCTTTGACACTCACAAAATCAGCCTTTTTTCCTGCTGCCACTGTTTCGTCTGAATATTTTAAGGCTTCTGTTCGTGGATTTGACCAGTCCACAGGCAAATAATTGGCTCTTAATATATAGGCTTTCTGTAATGAAGTCCATTTTCTCGCTAATAATTGACAAACCCTTGTTCCCAGTTTCTTCTGATGGTTATACATGGCGTATTACCGCAAGGCTTTCCCCCCTTTTTAGCCCAAATGCCATTCGTCCCACTCACCATAATACTATTGAAAGTCCAATTAACTACAGTGCCGGAAAACTTACTACTGCTACTTCCCTCCTGCCCGGTGACAGGGTCAGTGACCGGGTCAGTGACAAGAAGAGAGACAACCCAAAAACACTGATAAACAAAGGAAGTGAGGTGGTGACAACTTTTTTTTACCCTAACTAAGAAGCTAAAATTAGTTCTTCTTTTATTACGCCAAAGAAATCAGCAGCCAAGAGAATTATTCAAAAGTTGCAGTGGGAACCCTTAAAACTCAAGAGACAACATCAAGAAAAAGATTAGCTAATTCCTCGCTTTGTAGTACGTAAAAAAGTAAAAGAGCAATTCTCAGCTAATCAATCCATTTGATTTCAAAATCTTCTGGTTCTGAGAATGGTCTTAAGGAATTAGCCTCCTTCTCACCACAATCTGGCTTCGAGTTCTCCCAAAACCACTTTCTCTTGTGCTTCTTGGAACTACGCATATCTCGAAAGGGAGAGACATTAAATTCTTGAGGAAACAAGTACATTAAGAAAAAATCTAAGGTGGTGGATTTGAGAAGGCCTTGCAAAACCGCCACTGTTCCAAAACGAACACCAGTGACTTTTTGCTCTTCTAAAATGGTCTTAATATCTACCTGGTTTAATAATGCAGCTTGTTCTAAATACCAACCTAATGGTTTTTGTAACTGCTGTTGATGTTGAATCAAATCAGACCAATCCTGAGCGAAAAAATCCGCAGTCTTTGGCTGAATCCAGTTTCTGGTGGCGAGAATTTCTCCCAAAAGGAGATTAGGATTATCAATTTGGTCTTGTAAAGCTGCCTTAATTTGAGAGGGAGAAACTAAGTCAGCTTCCAGCAAAATCATTCCTAAAGGTTTTGGCACGATTAAATCAAGAGACCGTTGCCGAGTCAAAGAATTAGTCCTTAGAGGATCGTAGCTGGACATAAGCTATGGAAATAAAGATTTAAATAATAGTTTTTATATTTATACAATTATATTACACATAAAATTCAATTGGTAGTCCTCAACTGATAGTTGATAGTTGATAGGGAATTACAATCAACAATGAACAATCAACAATCAACGCGAAATCCCACGTCATTTATGCGTGGGATGAGCTTAAGTCACCCCGCTCCTCCCTCAAATCCAGCTTCTCACAATTCTCTATACCAGTGACCCCATCTCACAGAGGGTGAGCAATTATTTAGAAGTTCTTTTTGATAGTTCTGCTTCTCTTTTTGCTGCGGATATCTATTAATTCATCGAACAACAATTAAGAAGATCATTCTCATTCCTAAAATGCTACAAGAAACTTGGCAAGAGCTCCTCGAATTACAAAAAGAGCCACGATTTACAC
>JASJEK010000452.1 GCA_030064915.1 Xenococcaceae cyanobacterium MO_234.B1 | reverse complement strand
CTCAAGTTTTAGAAGGTGCAGTAGTAGGCCCTTTGTGTACTGTGGGGGAAGAAGCTCAGATCGCTCCTAGTGTCCGAGTTTGGCCCAGTAAGAGAATTGAATCTGGAGCAATCTTGAATATAAATCTGATTTGGGGTAACACAGCGCAACGTAACCTTTTTGGACAACGGGGAGTCTCTGGACTGGCAAATATTGATATTACTCCTGAATTTGCCGTCAAACTTGGTGCAGCCTATGGTTCTACCATGAAATTGGGCGCAACTATTTTAGTTTCTAGGGATCAACGCAGTGTATCCCGCATGGTCAGTCGTTCCTTGATTGGAGGTTTGATGTCGGCTGGCATAAATGTCCAAAATCTCGAAGCAACTGCCATTCCGATTTCTCGCACTTTAACCAATCGCCTAAATGCTTCAGGGGGTATTCATGTTCGTTTAGAGCCAAATCGCCCTGATTCTATTTTGATTGAATTTATTGATAAACAAGGGATCAATATTTCCAAATCGAAAGAGAAGAAAATCGAAGGAACTTACTTTAAAGAAGACCTGCGTCGGGCTTTAATCCCAGAAATTGGCAATGTCTCTTATCCAGATGGGATAATTGATGCCTACAGTCGTACTTTTGAAAAACATCTGAATATTTCCGCAATCCGTCATAGTGGTTCAAAAATTGTTATTGACTATGTTTATGCTGTATCAGGGGCGATTTTACCTCAATTACTAGCTAAATTTGGCTGTGATGCGGTGGTCCTGAATGCTAGTCTGAGACAAAAAGCCATTTCTGGTGCGGAAAAAGAGGTTTTACTCAATCAATTGGGGAAGGTGATAGAGGCTCTCAAAGCGAATCTGGGAGTACAAGTATCGGCTAATGGAGAACAATTTATTTTGGTTGATGAGTCTGGTTTACCGATTCGTGGCGAACTTTTAACGGCTCTGATGGTTCATACTATTTTGACAGCTCATCCTCGCAGTAGTGTAGTTGTACCTGTTCATGCTTCTAGTGCAGTAGAACAAATTGCCCGTCGTCATGATGGTCAGGTAATTCGCACTAAAGTTAATCCCACAGCTTTGATGGAGGCTTCCCAGGATAATCCGAATGTGGTCTTAGGTGGTAGTGGTGATATTGGGTTTATCTTCCCGCAACTTCATCCTGGCTTCGATGCCATGTTTGGAATTGCTAAATTAATTGAGATGTTAACTATTCAAGAGCGATCGCTGGTACAGATTCGCAGTGAATTACCAACAGTATGTCACAAAAGTTATACAGTGCGCTGTCCTTGGAAAGTTAAGGGAGCATTAATGCGTCACTTAGTAGAAACTCACCTCACGGAAAACCTAGAGTTAGTTGATGGGGTAAAAATTGTGAATCCCCAAAATGATAATTGGGTCTTGATCTTACCCGATGCAGGAGAACCACTAGTTCACATCTATGCTAATAGTGAAGACCGAGATTGGGTAAATGAAAACTTAAATGAATATCGTCAGCGAGTGCAAAAATTTATTGAGCGTGAGCAAGGTTTAGTCAGAGATAGTTTATAGTGATCGGGAATTAGGGATTAGGGAACGCGCACCTTCAGGAAACTCAAGTGTTCCCTTCTCACTAATAAGTGAACTTCACAGAAGATGAGAAACTCCATCACTTTTTTTGGTACTATTGAACTTAAATAAACAGGAGTTTGCCAATTATGAATAACTGTGTGTTGATGGTAGAAGTTATTAGTGAGCCTGAACTACGCCAGACTACTGATAATTTCGAAGTAGCGAATATGATGGTAGAGTTCCCTGGATTGCGTGCTGAAGACCCTTCAGCCAGAATTAGAGCCGTAGGATGGGGAAATTTAGCCTCAGAAATTAGTGAAAAATATCATGCTGGCGATCGCCTTATTATCGAAGGTCGTTTGGGAATGAATGTCATCGAAATGAAAGAAGGCTATAAAGAAAAACGAGCCGAATTAATTATCTCTCGGATTTTCCCTCTAGGAAGCAGTAGTAATAGTTATTCTGCAACACCAGCAGCACCTTCTAAGGTAGTCAAGTTCCAATCTTCACCATCCCCCACACCAGAGCCAACAGCACCAGCAGGTAAAACTTCTAGTATTTCTGAAACTCCAGCACCAGGAAATTATACTAAGGAGGAACTAGATGACATTCCCTTTTAATTTAATTATTTAAAGGTTTTAGATTTATTTAGCAAGCCCTAAATTAAATGGGTGACAGCTTACAGAAATTCAAGCAAAACCCACGTCTTTTAAGGGCGGGATGGGGCGTATAAACTTTTGAGGTTGCCTCAAAAAACAGCCCCTCATTTGGTTATAAATACCCGATACATGACAAAAATAGCTAAGGAGAGATAGCCAAATACTGCCATCCAATCTAACCAATCACTCAAAGCCATTAATATTTCCTTAAATAGTAACTAGATATACTGTAGCGTTATGGAGACTCAAGAGCAAAAACATCCTAGAGAAAAAAGCGATCGCGCTGTCCTAGAAAACTTACTCCAAGGACAACCCAACAATTACAATTTACTAGAGTTAGCCCGTCTTACCATCCGCTATCGAGGCTTTCCAGGGGCGCGGGATATTCAACAAGGCTTGCAACAAGTATTGCAGAATTGGCAGCTTACAGAAGAGCAACTGTATCAAAAAACTCGCCAAATTTATGCCGTAGAAAATCCTTATAGAGATCGCTTTAAATCAGGTAATCAACAAGATTGGACTTAGAAATGGGGACTGGTGATTGGGGATTAGGGTTGACTGATTACTGATTACTGATTAGGATTTTTGGCGATTTTGGCGCATTACTTTTTGGGGAAGCCCTAAGTTGTGAATTACTTGATATTTTCTTTGTGCTTCTAATTTTTTTAACTCCGTAAAGTCTTTCCAATGGATACAGTTAACAGGACAAGTATCCATTGCTTCTTCAATCAACTCTTCTGAGTCTCCATCTTGATTAAAAACCCTGGCTCGTCCATGTTCTGGTTCAATATAAAAGGTATTGGGAGCAGTGTGGGCGCAATGCTTACAACCGATACAGGTAGTCTCATCGACATAAGCACCCTTTTGTCGAAGTACTCCCCCCAATTCCGGCTCGAAACCAGTTCTTTCTAAACTATCTCGAAAAATACCCCCTAACTCTGGCTCAAAACCAGTGGGTTCGGGGGTAGAAGCAAAATCGGACATTACGCACTCCAGCGTTGTACCACTAAACGGATTGAACCGTCTTCATTTTTTTGTTCTTCGGAAATATTAAATCCTTGCTTGTTAGTTGTTTCAACTACGGTATGGTAAGCATAACGTTGAGTAACTTGTCTGAGGAAACCATCTACAGTTAGAGGTTGCTTCCAGTATTGCAAGTCTGCTACTAATTCGTATTCGCTACCATTCCAGCTAAAGCCGATGTCGTAGTTATTATCTTGTTCAACTACTACTGCTGCATTTCTGGTTTGACCTTGATAACCTCTTACAGGAGAAGAACCTTCTTTCCAGTCAATACCCATATCATTAAGGGCAGATTTTAAAGAGGTTAAATTGCGAATTTTAGTTTTGATATTGCTGAAATGAGACATATGGTTTTGGTGTGAAATAGAACTAAATTGGATACAACCTAGAAGGATTTTGTTAAATTACCAATCACTAAAAGCACTTTGGTTATTGACTTTTGTAGATTGTGTTGCTTCTTGGGCATAATACTCAGAAGTTTGTTCCTGAGAAATTACTACTCCCAATTCTGCTTCAATAGCTGCTGTAACCTCCTGACAAGAAGACCCAACAATGCCTGTAACTGTCTCTTTCACCCTACCGTCGGGATAAATGATGAATTCTAATGTTTCTAGATTCATAGTCATTTTTTGGTTAGTTAACTGCTTTGTTAAGTCAATTTTTGATAGATTGGAGTCTATCTATAGCCCTCATGGGTTTTTATGGGCTTGTCTTTGGCTTGAGCAGGGTTATGATCGGAATTTTATCAAAAGTTAATAATAAGTGGGTTAATTACTTCATTATTTTCTAAGTTTTCCTTAGCTTAGGTTTCTAGTCAAGGGGAAAAATTATAAAAAATAATCATTGCTTTACAAAACTCAATAAATTCTCGATGGTTAAACAAATTAAATCTCTAAATAGTTAGCAAATGTGCAATGCTAGAGTTCGTTCTGTGTAAAGGTTAGAGAGAATATGATTATAGATAAAGTTAACGATCCCATTAAAGTTGGGGTACTGGGTTTTGGGGGTTTAGGTCAAGCAGCAGCCAGAATTCTTGCTCCCAAAGGGGAAATGGTTTGGGTAGCAGCAGCAGACCGCAAAGGCTATGCTTACAATGGGGCAGGTTTAAATCCTGATGCTGTAATTAATGCTTACAATCAAGGTTCTGTAGGTTATCTCGAACCTGATGGTACTCTCAGCAATAACACTATTCAAGACTTAGTAGAAAATCACGCTGTAGAAGGCTATTTTTTAGCTTTGCCCAACTTACCCAATACTTTTATGGCAGATGTCGCCAGACAGTTTATTAAATCTGGTTGGAAAGGAGTATTGGTAGATGCACTCAAACGCACCAGCGCAGTAGAACAACTATTAGAATTACAAACCCAACTGGAACAAGCAGGAATCACTTATCTGACAGGTTGTGGTGCCACACCAGGACTATTAACCGCAGCAGCAGCAGTAGCAGCCCAGAGTTATGCCGAGATTCATAGCGTTAAAATTACTTTTGGGGTAGGTATTGCTAACTGGGAAGGGTATCGGGCTACAATTCGCGAAGATATCGCCCATATGCCAGGATACGATGTAGAAACAGCTAGAGCCATGACTGATGAGGAAGTATCCGCCCTTTTAGATAAAACTAATGGCATTATTGCCTTAGAAAACATGGAACACGCGGATGACATTATGCTGGAATTGGCTGGAATTTGTAGTCGCGATCGCGTTACAGTAGGAGGTGTAGTAGATACCCGTAATCCTAAAAAACCCCTCAGTACCAACGTCAAGATTACAGGGCGGACTTTTGAAGGGAAAATCTCGACCCATACTTTTACCCTTGGTGATGAGACTAGCATGGCTGCTAACGTTTGTGGTCCTGCTTTTGGCTATCTCAAAGCTGGTGTCGCGCTACAGCGTCGCGGTATGACTGGTTTATTCACCGCAGCCGAAATTATGCCTCAATTTGTTAAATAATTG
>JASJEK010000451.1 GCA_030064915.1 Xenococcaceae cyanobacterium MO_234.B1 | reverse complement strand
CCTCAAAAGACAGCCCCTCGGGAACGCCCACCAAGAGAGCGGTCGGGCTGACCGTGTTAGCTTGTGGAGATACCTCTGGTGGGGAGTCAGCTCTGCTGTCTCTAGCTACGTGTCGGTGAAGCAAGAATCCCCCGATTTATCGGCGGGAGCGTCAAGCAGTTTACCCAAGAAATCTTAACTTCGGTAAATAGTGAGGGAAAGTATCTAGCCATATACAACGATTTGCCAAAAAACATCACAGCTTACCATTTCTGGAATGACTAGTCTACAACAGTCTAGTCTACAACAATAATGACAATAATGGAAATAAGAGTTGATTTGCTCCTATCTCCTTAGTTTAAGAAACTAAATAATATTAATTTGGTGAATGATAGCCAATAACGGGGGATTCTACTTCTTTACTAGATTTACAGGTTCTATTTTTGAAATCACAACCATAAATAGCAGGTTTTTGCCAACTTATAGGAATCTCTAATAAGTCTCTCGTTCCCGTAAGTCCTTGTGCGATAAATAGGAGTAAAGCCAAGCAATTCAGAATAATATGGACATTGCGCCAAAGATTTGCCTTATCTTTATAGATATCCTCTACAATTGCTAAAGAAAAAATCATTAACAAGGAAATAGCGATTCCATAGTAGTAGTGTGACCAATACCATTCATTTTCTAATCGGTACACTCCATCTTGTGAACCAAGAATAATTAAACCCATTCCTGATAAGGTAGCAAAGACACCACGCCACAGTTTAGGTTTAGCACGATACAGCAACACCAGAGAAGCAATAGTCGCAATAAACATTAACACGACAAAAATAACTTGAAAAGTCTCTAATTTTCCTGCTTTCTGCTTATCTACAAATCCTTGAAAACCAAACACGACAGAATAAGCTAGAGCTACTAAAGTCACTCCTACTACACTCCCAGTGAGCCAGTGCCCGATTTTGACATGTTCTCTCCCTACAACGGGAGGAATTTTGCTTTTATCACCCTTTTTGATGGCTAATCTTCTTTGTCGAGTTTGCCAAGCAAAATTAATCGTCATTCCCACTATGGGAAACACAAAGGCAACTGCGATCGCTGGATGTAAGAGACTAATAAAGTCTATAGTTTTAAGAAAGGTAAAAGCAGGAGTCAACTGCGGAATGGTATCCCAAATATTCATAAAATCTCCTTGACCTAGTTAGGTTTTTCTCATCATCTTCCCTAGGAAGTTACGAGACTATGATTAAGGCTTGCTTAATTTTTTAAGATTAGAGGATGAAAGATTCACTTCACCGTAATATCCCTTACAGTTATCTGGATAATATTCTGGTTATTATTCCTGTGCGAAACGAAGCAGCAACTATTGGGACTGTTATTAGTAGTCTGCAAAGTTATGGATTAAAGCAGATTCGGGTAGTGGATAATGGAAGTAGCGATCGCAGTGCTATTATTGCTACAGAACATGGTGCAGAAGTAGTTACAGAAAATATTCCTGGTTATGGACAAGCTTGTTGGAGAGGGTTACAAAATATTCCTTCAGAAATAGAGTGGATACTATTTTGTGATGGGGATGGAAGTGATGACCTTAGTTGTTTACCGCAATTTTTTCAGTTAAGGGAAAACTACGATTTGATACTAGGCGATCGCAGTGCGACTCCTCAAGGAAAAGCTGTGATGACTCCTGTCCAAAATTTTGGCAATAGTTTAGCTGGTTTTTTAATTAATCTGGGTTGGGGTCATCGTTACCAAGATTTAGGACCTTTGCGGTTAATTCGGCGATCGGCTTTAGAAAAAATTGGGATGTGCGATCGCGGTATGGGGTGGACAGTAGAAATGCAGGTCAAAGCCGTAGAATGTAACTTAAATATCTGTGAAATTCCCGTGGGTTATCGTCCTCGTCAGGGAGGAAAGTCGAAAATTTCTGGCACAATTTCAGGGAGTGTCAAAGCGGGAATCATTATTCTGGCTACTTTAGGGAATTTATATCTAAAAAAGCTGAAATTACCTGATTTATCCTATTTAAGTGGCATTTTACTAGTATTAGGGTCAATATCTTTAATCCCCTTCGGAGATTTCCGTAACCCTGAAGTGTTTTCCTATTTCTGGTTGGGTATGGGAATAATGAGTATCGGATTTATTCTCAGTTGGGGTGTTAAATCAATTTCTGCTTGGTGGTTTTGGTTAGTTGCGATCGCAGCTAGATTACTACTCTTACCCATGTATCCAGGGAATGATATCTGGCGATATATCTGGGAAGGATTGATCCAACTTCAAGGTTTTAGTCCCTACGATTTTGCCCCCAATGCTACAGAATTAATCCCTTATCGTACCGAATGGTGGCAACAAATTAATCATCAGCATGTCTCGGCAATTTATCCTCCTGTGGCGCAGTTAGGATTTCGTTGGCTTGCTGCGATCGCGCCTCATTTTCTATTATTTAAGTCAGCATTTGTCGCAGCAGATTTATTAACTTGTTGGCTACTTACTCAAAAATTTAGTTATCAACAAACTCTAATTTACGCTTGGAATCCTCTAGTTATTTATTCTTTTGCTGGGGGAGGACATTATGACAGTTGGTTTATCTTACCTTTAGTCAGTGCTTGGCTACTATTTGATTATCATAAAACCTCAACTCATACTTATTGCCAAAGTAGTCTATTACTTAGTATTAGTATTGCTGTTAAATGGATATCCTTCCCTTTTCTGGGATTTTTAGCTTGGCAAGCTTGGCAGAAAATTAATTTTAAAATTGCCTTATTAGTAATAATCTGCGGTATTTTACCCTTTTTCTTGACTGCTTTACCTTTTTGTAATACCAATTCTTGCCATTTAATCCCTACCAGTTCTACTTTTGTCAGTCATGGGAGAAGTGCCGAATTTTTACCTCATATTTTAAGTAAATTTTGGAAAGAATCCTTAAAAAGCAATGCTTATTTTGCTTTACCACTAGGTTTAATTAGTTTATTTTTAATTTTAAAAAGCTTCAATTTACAACAATTCGGATCAAGGTTTTTCTTGGCTTTATTAACCATTTCTCCTATAATTCACGGTTGGTATTTTACCTGGATAATTCCCTTTGCTGTTCCAACTCAAAACTTGGGCATAAGATTACTTAGTCTTTCAAGTTTAGTATATTTTGCCTTACCCTATCACCAAGCTGTAGGAGATCGGAATTGGGACTTAACCGATTTAGAAACCATGGTCTTATGGTTGCCTTTCATCTTGGGTTATTGTATTACAATTTCCCATAGAAAATTGGAAGTTTGATCGGTAAAAGAGAAAGGAACAAGTAGAATACCCCCAAACTTATAGGTTGTCATAATATATAGTACAATAGTATTATTTAAATTTCAAACAGCAATCAACAAAAAAGTGTGCCTAACAATCAAAGCACACCATAATTACTAATTAATATTTTTCCTTCCAATCTTTAATTTATTGAGCTAAATCTAAAGCTTTAGCTCCATTTTTCTGGACTTCTACTAACATTGCTCCGAATTGTTGCCACAGAAATGCTCCAGCACCAATAGTCAGAAAAAGAGCAAACCCAAAGGCAGACAGAGAACTAAAACCAAAAATTCGTAAACCACCACCGAGAAACACCCAAACTCCTAAACAAATACCTTGATAGGATAGGGTAAGGTCTTTTCCCTCTAGCTTATATGCACCTTGGGTTTTAGGATTTTTGAGCCAGGTTTGAATTCTTTGCTGCATTTGCATCTGAAAAGTCAAACCAAAAGTCAGCGCAATAAACAAGCCGATAAGAGGAATAAAAAATGGCGGTTGCGGAATGTAGTAGTACATGAATGAGTGCTAGTTTAAGTTAAGGATCTTGATTTTATATAGGATATAGGAGTGATTCATTGACGTTCTCCCCTGCCTAAAGGCAAGGGGATTCTTGGTTCAACGACCCATCGTAACCTGACAGATTTTCATCAATCAAGCTAGAGGATAGATCTCCCCAAGCGTTAGTTAGGGTGCGCCCCACCCTACTTAATCCCAATTGCAGAATGTTGATTGCAGCATTTTCGTCGCGGTCTGCAACATAACCACAATTACAAATATGTGTTCTTGTTGATAGTGATTTTTTGACTTTGTTGCCACAGTTTGAACATATTTGAGTTGTATAATGCGGTGGTACTGCAATTACAATCTTGCCATATTTATCACCAAAGTACTCTAACCATTGTCTGAATTTAGACCAAGCTGCATCAGATATTGATTTAGCAAGACGACGATTTTTAACTAACCCTTTCACATTTAAATCTTCACAAACTATCAAATCGTTAGATTGAATTAAACGGAGTGCCACTCTCTTGACAAACTCTTCTCGCTGTCTGCTTACTTTTAAATGCTTCAGAGCATATCTAGCCTTGGCTTTGAGATAATTTCGAGATGGTTTTTGACCTCCCTTGAACTTAACAGATTTTTGTCTATTAGCCCTGTTTAATTGTTTTTCTGCTTGGCGGTAAAATTTAGGATTGGATAGGATGCCACCACAACTATCAACATAAAATTCTTTTAAACCAACATCAATACCTATTGCTTTTTGAGATGGTTTTAGCGGTTTAACAGTATCTCTGGGGTCTAATTTAATTGAAAACTGAACGTAATAACCATCTGCTCTTTTGACAATACGTACCCGTTTAATTTGTTCTGGTTGATAATAATTAATATCTCTCGAACCAATTAACTTAAGAGTACCAATATGTTTCTGATCGGTAAAAGTTATATATTTTTTGTTTTTAGACAGTTTCCATCCTGATACTTTGTACTCTACCGAACGAGTATTATGTTTAAAGCGTGGATAACCATCCCCCCTGCCCCCCTTAATAAGGGGGGTGCGCTCTGCGCGGGGGGATTTTTTGCAATTATCGTAAAAGCGATTAATTGCTCTAAGAGTTCTTTCTACCGCAGTTTGACAAGCATGAGAATTAAGCTCTTTCACAAAAGAATATTCAGCCCTGATTACTGTATTGTGTCTGAATAATTCAGTCTTGCCCACCCCAGGATTATCCATCCAAAAACGAAGCACTTTATTGCGAACAAATTGGGTTGTTCTAATCGCCTCGTTGATCGATTGGACTTGCTTGGGCTTTGGTTTGACTTTATATTCTAGAACGAACAACTTTTGATACCGAATATACTGGTATCATAATAACCTAGATTTACCATCAAATTCGCCCTAAAGGGAAG
>JASJEK010000136.1 GCA_030064915.1 Xenococcaceae cyanobacterium MO_234.B1 | reverse complement strand
CTTTTGTAACCTTTCATTAAGTCCGAAAAACTAGATTGAATTTAAATTTTTTATCTTAGCCTCCAATTATAGCAAACTTTTGCAGCAATCAATCTATATTTTTTTACAGTAAAGTTGCATGAACTTATTCGCGATCGCCTGGGACAGAATAAACACCCTAGGCTACATTATTAACAATGAAGATAATCTGCCTTTAGGAGTAGCGGCTTTCTGGGATCTTCTTAATGTAGAGCGATCGCAAGTTGTTGACAGATTACAAAGCACTAAAGTCAGTGTTACAGCTTGCGGAAATGTTGCCACTGAGCCACTAATTAACATCTTACAATCCCTGAAGATTCAAGTAGGTGAAGCAGGAGATTTTCAGGTTGTCTTAACTGATGACTATCTCCAAGGGGAACTAGATCTTGTCAACCAAAAAGCCATAGAGTCACAAAAACCTTGGATGCTAGTAAAACCAGTAGGAACAACCCTCTGGATTGGACCGATTTTCCAGCCTGGAATCACTGGTTGTTGGCAGTGTTTAGCACAGAGATTGCGTGCTAATCGACCTGTAGAAACATTCTTAGAGAGACAGAAAGATGTCTTGAATATTGGCACAACTTCTTTATCTGTGTTGCCTTCGACTCTTCAGACAGGATTAAATCTTGCCGCCACCGAAATTGCTAAATGGATTGTGCAAGGAGAAAATAAAGCTTTGAGAGGTAGCTTGATCACTTTTGATACTTTATCCTTGCAAACTCAAAATCATGTTTTAGTCAAACGTCCTCAGTGTACTGCCTGTGGAGAAGGAAAAGAGGGCTCCCACTCAGAAGCTTCACCTCTATTACTACAAAGTCGCCAAAAGACTTTTACTGAAGATGGAGGAGGGAGCTGCCTTTCCCCAGAAAAGACCTTACAGCGATACGGACATCATATCAGTCCCATTACAGGTGCAGTTAGGGGTTTAAGTTTACTAGCACAGTCCAATAGAGACTTAACTCCTACTTATATAGCTGGACATAACTTTGCCACCATGTTCGACAGTTTATATTTCTTGCGGGAAAATTTACGAGGAAGAAGCAGTGGTAAAGGGAAAACTGATGCTCAAGCAAGAGCCAGCGCCCTAGGCGAGGCAATTGAGAGATATTCTGGGATCTTTGAGGGAGATGAACCCAGAAAACCCGGAAGTTATCAGGAAATGGGAGATGTTGCCATTCACCCCAACGCTTGTCTGCTATTTAGCGATCGCCAGTATCAAACCCGCAAGCAATGGAACCATAGCTGTTCCAGTTTTTTCCAAAAAGTTCCCGAACCTTTTGACGAAGAAAGAGAAAGAGAATGGACACCAGTTTGGTCTTTAACCCACCAGGAATTTAAATATTTACCTACTGCTTACTGCTATTACGGTTATCCTCAACCAGATAAGCCAGATTGTTGGGCAGATTCTAATGGTACCGCAGCAGGCAACACGAGAGAAGAGGCAATTCTACAAGGATTTATGGAGTTGGTGGAGCGAGATAGTGTAGCTTTGTGGTGGTATAACCGTCTTAAAAGACCAGCAGTAGATTTAGATAGTTTCGAGTCTCCCTATTTTCAGTCTCTGAAAGAATATTATGGTTCTCTGAATCGGGAACTGTGGGTATTAGATTTAACTAGCGATTTGCAGATTCCTGCATTTGTGGCTCTTTCTCGTCGTCGAGATTCCCTCGTAGAAGATATTATCTACGGTTTTGGAGCGCATTTCGAGCCGCAATTGGGAATTATGCGAGCCTTAACTGAGTTAACTCAGATATTACCAGCAGTTATTTCTGTGAATGAAGATGGCAGTACCCAATACTGTTATTCTGATTCTCTAGCCCTCGATTGGTGGCAACAGGCTACTTTACAGAATCAGCCTTATCTCATCAAGAGCGATCGCCAACCAGCCAAAACAGCTCAAGACTATCCCCAATTGGCTACTGATGACTTACTCGAAGACATAAACAAATGCGTTGAGATTGCCCAGAAAAATGGTTTAGGGGAATTGGACAGAAAAAATCATCCCATGATTAGGCACTATCCCAAGAGATATCAACGAACCACTTCCCAAGATCAGGCATCTCTTCTTGTCCTTGATTTGATAAGCGTTGAACCTGAGCTTCAAACTTATCCATTTCTTTGGGCTTGAGGCGAACCCCTTTTTCGTAAGTCTGTTCAATCAGAGTCACTTGTGGGTGCTTGCCTTTCCAAGTCATAGTTTTGGCAAAGTTTAGAACGGTTTCTATCTCGTCTTTGAGGCTGCCATAGAGAGTGCTTTTCTAGCACGCCCCAAGTTCGTTCAATCGGATTGTATTTACTGTAATAGGGTGGATAGTATGGGAGACGGATGTTGAGACGATATTTGTGAGCAAATTCCACGATGCGCTTGAGGAACTGGGTGCGACGAGAATGATTTTCGGGGCCATTATCTTGATTGATAACCAGGGTTCGGATGTGAGCAAAGCGCTCTCGCACAGACTCCCACCACTGCGCCAAACAGTCCACAATCAAATCACTGGTTAATCGGGAGGCACTAAAATATAAGAACAACTCGGCCAACACTGGTAACAAGATGCCAAAGGGAACCAAAGTGTCCTCAGCGAAATCATGATCGTTAGCAAACTTCTTCACTCTGGTCTTGCCTCCTCGGTCAAACTCCCCCAATTTGACTCTGGCTTTCGCATCGAGGGAAAGACGCAGACTTGTCTCATCCACATCTGCTTGCTGATTGATTTGACTGACCTGCTGCAAAATGGCCTTAGTTTCAGGAATCGTTTTGAGGGGTTTAGTTTTAGCAATGCGAGCTGGGTAATAGCCCAACTCATTCATTCGACGGCGAATCGTCTGCTCACTGGGTAATTGAGCATCTGTATATTGCTTTTGGAGTATCAACTGACGTCGTACGACGGCACGCACTCAGACGAGTGTAGAGACGTTCAGTTTTGAAACTTGGGTCAATTTGACTCTGACTATCCACAATCCCTTTGATATCTTCGCACAGATATGGTAATTTCTCTTCTGCCCTCTTCCTTCCTCTTGCACTGAAGGCATCGGCACAGCGAAGACCACTGCTCAACTCTCGACTCCCTTTCCGAATTGTGCCTCGGTTCCATCCCAACTCCTTTTCAGCTTGGCGCTGACCTCCTGGACCTAAAAGACGGACAACCTTGGCCATAAATATACGTCTTTCCTGTCCCTTCAACGTCTGACTGGTTTCCATGAACAAAGCTTTTAGCTCCGCAGTCAGTTTCATCTCTATCTTCTCCTAGAGTCTGAGCCATGCCTGAACTCTACCACACTATGGGACAATTTTTTCTGTCGAAATCCCTTACTTCTGTTCTCGAACAAAGAAAGTCGATTAGAAGCTATGGCGCTGGCTCAATTTCGGCTCAACAGTTGGGTGAATTTCTCTATCGTTGTGCCAGGGTCAGAAAAATTGTTCCTAGAGAATATATGGAATGTAGCGATCGCCCTTATCCTTCTGGAGGAGCTTCTTATGAATTAGAGCTATATTTAGCTATTAATATCTGTGAGGATATTAATCCTGGAATTTATCACTATTGTCCCAAAAATCATCTATTAGAACAAATTTCTCCAAAAAATGATTATCTTGAAGCACTTTCAATCAATGCTCAAAAAGTTAATGGAGAAGATTGTTGGCCTCAAGTTTTGATGATTATAACGGCTCGTTTTGCTAGAGTTTGTTGGGCTTACGAGTCTATTGCCTACAGTCTCATCTTAAAACATGTGGGGGTTCTCTATCAGACTATGTATCTTGTCGCTACGGCGATGAATCTTGCTCCTTGTGCTTTGGGAACAGGAAATCCCGATCTATTTGCCGCCGCAACCGGTATAGATTACTATGCTGAGTCCTCAGTAGGAGAATTTATTTTGGCTAAACAATGATTAGATTTCTAAGGGAGTAACTTGTTTAATGTAAGTTTGGCACTCTTCTAATGTAAGCGGCGGAGAAACCCAAGGAAAATGAAATTCGTTGCTTCTTTGATGAAGGGATACCAATTCTTAAATCCAGTTAGGAAACCACATACGCAGTCTGTAACCTTCGTAAGATAAAGGAAGACCCAGGTAAATTGGCAAGAAAACCAAGAAACACCCTATAATTGCTAAAATTACCGTTATTGCCTTTATTTGACCAAGAGACTGATGACTATTGAGCCAACGGTCAATGATTAAGGCTAACCCTAACTGGGCAAACACAGATGCCCCCATATAGTGGTAGATAAATGTGCAGCGACTCACCATAATCCAGGGCAGAAGGTTTGCCCCATAGTTTAAGACTAGATAAAATCCTATCCAGGGGTCCAGGGTTAGAGTCAGTTTCCCCATCCCGACTCGAGAAAATCTTAGTAGCAACAGCAACAGCAACAGCAAAATTGCTACTGTTGATAACCACCACAAAGCAGGATTCCCCATACCGTGGACATCATAAATCACCTGACCCGCCCTAGTAGACGAAGACGGAGCAGCAGAGACAGTTTCCTCAATCTGAAGGGGCGTCGTTTGGTAGAAGTAGGCAACCGGACGCCACATAAAAATCCAGCTGTACCAACGGGAACAGTAGGGATGAAGCTCAGGGCTACTGCCAATTCTTTGGTGGAAGGTGAGGATCTCCCTTTGCATTTGCCAGAATCCTGACTGGGGATTCATCAACAGATGAGGAATCCAACTGAGACTGTAGGTGGCAAGGGGAACAATGCCTAAATACCAGATAATGTGCAGCCAGTGGAATGGGGTGAGGTTTTGTCGGGTTTTCGGGAAAGATTGAGAGTTGACAAGGCTTGGGGATAAGTGAAGGGGAACTGCTTGTACCGAGTAAATCCCCCAAGCTACTGGCCAAACTAGGTAGATTCCCCATAAAAACCCCAAGCCATTCCATTTAACCGCAGCAGATGCCCCGAAAAAGAGCCCTGAGAGAGTCAGTTTTTGCCAACGTTGCTCTGTTTGAGCCCTCAGTGCCAGGAGGAAATATAATTGTCCCAGTAAACCAAAGATAACTAGATAGATGTTAGTTAAGGCGTATCGGGACTCGACAAGAAATAGACCGTCGGTGGCGGCCAAAACAGCGGCGATCAATGCATAGCTGCGACGGGGATTTAACTGATAAGCCAACGCTCCCACCACTAAGGGAATAAATGAGCCTGTTAAAGCATTTAACCACCGGTAACTGAAAGTGGAACGCAAAGAACCGGTCAAATCGTTAACTGTATCTGGTGTCTCACGAAGGTGAGAGGCAATCCAAATACCAATGGCAATAATGTAATTGCCTAAAGGCGGATGGGCGTTGAAAAAACGGGTTCCGGTTAGATAGTTATTGGCAAATTTAGCGTAATAAACTTCGTCAAAAACTAAAGTGTTGAATTTACTTAAGTCCCAGAAGCGCAGACTCACCGAGAGCAAAAAGATGCCCGTCATAGCAAGAGTAAACCAGGGAATAGGTGATGGGGAAGGTTTTTTTTTCGAGAGCATCTGATTATGGACTTGGCGATACCTGAGTTGAACAATAGGAAAACTTCCCGTTCGCCCACTAGGTCATAAGAAAAAATACTCTTTGATAATTATCAGCAACTAGACCAGCCACTTGATTAACCATTGTGAGGGATGGGGCTGTAACCCTATCTCTAGCTAGTTGGCAGCTAGTTTTTTGACCCCGACCTCAGTTTGACCTTGTTGAATCTGGCGTTGGCCTAGGCTTTGGCCTTGTTGAATCTGGCGTTGGCCTAGGCTCTGGCCTTGTTGAATCTGGCGTTGACCTAGGCTCTGGTATAGAAGTACTGACTTCACGATTATCATAAAGACGTAGCTCGACACTATTCTTCCCCTTGAAGACTTCTGCACCCGTCAGCTGATCTTGAGCAAGTCCCAGAGGTAACCAAGACAGTCCCAAGATACTGCTTACAATTAAACTTTGACTAAGTAACGAAATCTGTTTGGCCATGGAAAATCAACGGTGATGTAACTTTTCTGTGTTCAGAGTCTTAACCGAACTCATATTTATACTAAAATGGTTCTAATTTTAACAGTACCAACAACACCATGATGATTAAATGAATCTCCACAAATTTTATTAATGATGAGGAGCTTGAGTCAAGGGCGTACGCTCCTCAATTGAGGACAAGGTAATCGATTTCACCCCTTCCTGAATTGACCTGAATTATTGCCATGATTCCGAGTTTTCCTAAGTTCTAATAGTCCTGAATTTAACTCAACTATTGAGTCAAATTGTCATACATACTGATCGACAGCAGCTTAATTAACAACACTCTTAGAATCAGTTGAATTTATAGTCCTGATTACATCATTCAAGATCTCGAACAATTGTTAAGCGCTTAAGAACTCTTGCCCAAATATTTTGTGGTATAATAAAGGGCTTATTTTTTGTTGATTAAAAATGAAATATTACCAAGCTCGTAAACTTTCTGCGAAGAAATATAGCGCGTTATTGTGGAGTCGAAGGTACTCTGCCGTTTCACGGCAGAGCCTGCTTCGACTTCGTCAAACGTCAAACTTAAAGAAGTTATGCAGCAATTCTCATTATGAGAATGATTATCACTATCTTAGGAATTTGAGTTCCATATAAACCGAATTCTTTCGTAATCAGATTGAATTTTGCTCTTTTATTTCTCATTTAATTCCCATTACGCACGTCTAAATGTAATACGCAAAATTACAGGAGACTTGGCGATCGCTATGTCTCAGGAAGCTTTAACTCAGATAAAATAACTCTAATAAAAATAATTGTTAAAGTTTGATTTTAATGAGTAAAAAGCGCAAATATTGAAGTCAAAAATCTTAATCATTTAGGAATAATAGCTGGGATAATAGATGAAATAGGAATAGTAGAGATAATAAATGAACAGTTAGGTATTAAACCCCAAGAAAAGTTAAACAATGGAATAATTGTTAAAAGTATAATTTTAAATGCTCTGGGTTTTGTCTCAAGACCTTTGTATTTATTTACACAGTTTTTTAATGACAAAGCTACAGAACATCTCTTCGGGGAGGGAATAGTTGCAGAGGATTTTAATGAGGATAAAATTGGTCGACTAATGGATAAACTTTACCAATTTGGCTTAACCAAGATATTTCTATTAATTGCTTTAAAAGCTTTGAAAAGAATAGGTCATTGAGCAGAAGTATTCTCATTTAGATTCTACCTCGATTTCTTTACAAGGAGATTATGCTTTTCCTGAAACGAAAAAGTCAGAAAATTTAGAGCCTACACCTATCAAAATAGTTCATGGATATTCATGCATATAAACGACCAGATTTAAAGCAATTTTTAATTAATTTAATAGCAAGTGGAGATGGAGGTATTCCTCTATTTTTAGAATGCGGTAATGGGAATGATAACGATAAAGCCAAATTTTCTCAACTATTATCTAATTTTAAAAAACCAATAGATAAGATGCGTATATTTGTGGCAGATAGCGCACTTTATACCGCAGATAACTTATTGGTGATCAAGCATTTAAACTGGATAACTAGAGTCCCACTATCAATTAAAGCAGCTCAATTTTATGTAAGAGAAACCCCAGATTCTAAATTTATTAAAACTGATAGAGAAGGTTATAAAGCAGTGGAAAAAGCGCACCGCGATTAGGCTGAGGTTTCCGAGCGCGTAAGGACGGAGCAAGCAGAGAGTAATTATGCAGGGATAAAACAAAAATGGATAATAATAGAAAGTAAAACTAGAAAAGAATCCGATTTAAAACAGTTATCTAAAAGAATTGTTAAAGATGAAGAAAAAGCTAATTCCTTGCTCAGTTCTTTATCTCAGAAAAAATATGAAAATAGAACGGAAATAAAAACGGTATTTGACTGCGAAAAAAAAGCTTAAGTATCATAATTTAGTCTTAAAAAATGTTACCAAAACAACCGAAAAAAAAACAAGAAGAAAGTTTATAAAGCTACGATAGTTTTAGAAAAAAAATCTGGAAAAATCGAATCAGAAAAGAAAAAAGCTGGTCGGTTTATCTTAGCCACTAATGTTTTAGAAAAATTAAGTCCCTCTGAAATTCTGATTGCTTATAAAGGGCAACAATCCTGTGAAAGAGGATTTCGATTTCTCAAAGATCCTTTGCTTGGTGCGTCCTTACTCGGAGGGAACCTCCGAGCGGGCGCTCCGCTATTTTTTGCCGATTCAGTTTTTCTAAAATACCCGTCAAGAGTGGAAACTATGGCAATGTTAATGGGGTTATCTTTACTAGTTTATACTATTGGTCAACGGCAACGAGCGAGCGAATTTAAAACAGAACAATACAGGGGTTAAAAATCAATTAGGAAAAGTAACAGATAAACCAACTCTACGTTGGATATTTCAAGGTTTTCAGGGCCTTCATTTAGTTGTTTTAATGGGGTAAAACAAATTGTCAATCTCACTGATTCAAGAGTTGAAACTCTGAATTATTTCTCCAAGCATTGCCAAAAATATTATATTTTATCTGGTTAATTAATTCTTGTTGCTCTCAAAAATTTTAATTAGCGTAAATTTTACGCTAATTAAATATTATTATTTTTTAGGGTTAAGCTATTCTCAATAACTCACAATTAATGATAATAGTTCGTTGTTTTTATCAGATTTTAGGATTTTATCCTTCGCCACAGGGTGCGCTCTTCCCCTGTCTAAAGTCTGAGAGTAGATACTTGGATAAAACTACAAATTGAAGTGCGTAATGGGAAATTTAAGCTCTTGAGTTTTTGTATTACATAAAGGCTTCGAGAAAACAAGCAAGAAAAATCATCCTAATTATCCTGATTGATGAAAATTAGGGGGATTTTTTGAGATTAATGCTAGATTTTTCGAGTTATTCTTAACTTTTTTCTTCTTTTTTTAACTTGTATTAACTGGCTCTCTTGATTCTCCTTCGGTTAAAATAAATATGAATAAATCATTCCAACTCTGAAACCATATATAGTTTAATAAAGCTCTAATATCATTAAAGAATCTCTTTCTTGTGCCTAAGCTTTCTCGGACTTTTTGATACATATCATTGACTAAATCTAAGACATTATGAAATAAAAAAGCTAGCAGATTTAAAGAGAATAATATTTCAGATAAATTCTCTTGTCCATGACCAAAATTATGCTCTAAGTTATATCCTTGATTTTTTAAAATATTATTGCTTTCGTTTTCGATTTTCCATCGGGTTCTTCCACTGACAATCATAGGGAATATATTCGGCTCATTTAACTCATGATTCGTGATAAAACTATTCTTATAAATTACTTTATTTTTGGCGGTATCAAGTATTTCTACTTCATACCAGTTGACCATTAAACTTGGTTCACTTTCTCGAAGCGGAACATTATTTACATATCTATATCGATAAATTATTCGTTTTCCTTTCTCATATTTTTTGATTGACCCAATTATCATTTCTCCATTTTTTTCTGAAAAATCTATCCATTCATATAAAGTTTTATGCGATGATGGTTTGGCTACAAAAATAAAATTGTATCCTTGTTCGAGAACTAACTCACATATTGGTTGACGAGAATATAGGTCATCTCCTAACAAGGTCATTTCATTCTTTTCTCTCTCTACAGGATTTTTTAATAACCACCTTTTTACTGCTGCATTTTCACAATCTTCTTTGGTTTTTCCATCTTGTTTTTTTATGAATTCTGGGGGAAAATTAATTACTTCCTTTTTTGAGGGTGACACGATTACTGGCGTGACTGCTTGATGATAATAAGTTATTGATCCATTTCTATGCTTTCGGCAATTACAATGGGGACAATTAATTTTTTTTGAACTATAATATTCTGTTCCATCTAATGCTAGTAATATCTGATTATCTAAATATTTAAACTGTTCTATTACCCGATTAGTTTCTAACCATTTATAAGTAGTTTTAAATGCAGGAAATACTGTTGTAGCTGGAATCGGATCTAATAAATTTCTAATTTGGTTATCACAAGGTATTTCTTCTAAACCAAATAAACTTTGAGCATTATCTTTACCTTTTTTCGGCTTCATCAAACGTTGATGTTGTAAAAAAGAAGGTGATTGGGTAAAAAATACAGAAAAAGCGGTGCGACCCCGCGTCGCCGTTAGGCGCATCTGGTAGCGCACCAAGACGCTGCCTTTAATGCATGTTTTACCGTATATTTCTTATTATCTCCTTTTCTCTTATCTGGTAATTCCTTTAATTCTTGGTCTAAAAATCCGATTAACTTTGATGGAGAGATGGTAACAGCTTTTTTTTTCATGTAGTACAAAGCTAAGAGTGCAAAATGAGGATTTTATCCCCGCTCCACCTCTATAATTTCATAATTTAACCAAAAATTATCGCTAATTAATGTTAGTTCTCTATAAAAATAGAGAACTAAATCCCCCATTTTTTCCAAAATGAGAATTGCTGGGCTCTACTGCTCCTGTTTGCTTAACTACTTTTAATACATCTTCAATAACTTTTGGACTCATTTGAAAATATCCGTGATTGGCAAATTCTCCGCTAGGAACATTGGTTACGTCTATACAAGATATGTTATTGGGAATGAGATTTTTGTTTTTCGGACCATATTTGCCCAAACGGTTGTCGGGGTTTTTGGTAGTTTCTGAAACTCCTAATGCTCGATCTCTTCTATGAATGTAAATATGAACACTTTCGCAAATGTCCACAATATTATAAAGAGGATTGGGTTCTTCTAAAGCTGTCCAGTCTACATCGGCTGCCATGAGAAATACTTTGTCTAAGACAACTCTTAAGGGAATTGTTTGTCTTAAAAGATTGTTGAGCATACTTTCTAAGACAACAGCACCCATAGATTGAGTCATTATATGAATGTTGCAATTACATCTCTCATTTCCTCTCTCTACAAAAAAGTCTCGATAAAAAGTCTCTAGTTTTAAAAAAACTCTTGCTAAGGGATAACCAGAAAGTTCTGCATCGCGATAATCGTCTCGATACTCTAAAATTTTGCTCATAGCTGGCCAGGTAAACATAACAATATGTTGAATGGCATTAGTGTTATTTTCTACATATTTTTCATGAAGGTTTTGGAGAGCATCTAGAGCATCATTTAAGTCTGTGTTAAATCCATGTGTAAAAAATAAAACATCTCCTTCCGTTGTTTGTTTTAAAGATTTATACAGACCAATAAATGCACGTACCGAACCATGCAATGTATTAATTGCTACTTGATTGTTGTTCTCATCTAGTAATACATCATCATTACCATCAACTATTTGATAGTTATATCTAACTCGATCTAATGGAATTTGTGGCTGGGGTTCGGGGAAAATATTGTAGTTTTTTGTTTCTGTGTCATATTCGGCAAATCTTATTGCGTCTCTTGCTTCCTCTGTACCATCTTCTTTTATTCTTTCTTGCTCATTTATAATTTCAATGAGACGGTTTGTAATAATAAAATGCTTCATGTTTATTTATGAGTAATTAACACTATATTTAGTTAAATCCAAAGTGGTTTCAATTACAAAAATTTAAGAAACTCTTAGGAGTTTGCCTCTAAATTAATAGCGATCGCATATCTTAATGAACAATTTGCGGTCGGTACGATAGAAGTAAAGATAGTAAAGCCAAAAATTTAATTACTCAAGATAATCTAAAATGTTGCTTCATCAATAGCGATCGCGGATTACCATTGAAGGTTGGCAGCAGGAATATAGTAAATAGTTGAGTCAGAGTATGGTCTCACTGGAAGCGCAAGTCAGAGAACTCCGCTCTAAGGTCAAGAAATCAGGGAATCGGTTGCCATGACATCCTTATCTAACAGTTTCATTGATAACTACATTCAGAGTGTTACTGAGCTGAGCCAGTCCCCTCAACAAATTCCCTCCGCCGCCGAACTGGAGAAAGTGGCAGCGGATTTGGGGATTAGTCCCGACGAAATTGAATCGGCTCAGAAAAAGTCCCAGGCTCACTTGACCCGAGCACAGGGATATATGGGCCTAAAACATTGGGACGATGCTATTGAGGAACTAATTGAAGCCGTCGCTTTGTGTCCATCTAACTCAGATTT
>JASJEK010000450.1 GCA_030064915.1 Xenococcaceae cyanobacterium MO_234.B1 | reverse complement strand
TCACAAATACTGTAAACAAGTCCATGGTAAAGATGGCTATGTTTATGGGTTCTAATATTTCATGGACTACTAAAGTAGTCCCACGATTGTTCCTCCGCGATCTAAAGATGCGCGGTTTCCCAAATACGTATTATCATGAACACCCCTAGCCACTACATCCTGAACTTGGCTTTCTTAGGAAAAACTATTGCTCCCAAAGAAAATATTGCTATTACCATCGGTGCAATTGTGCCTGATATTCCCATCTTTATCTTTTATTTTGTAGCCAAATTTATTTATAAGTTACCAGAGTCAAAAATTTGGACAGAAGCTTATTACCAACCTGGATGGCAAAATATTATTGCTGCATCCCATTCGATTCCTCTAGCATTAATCGGATTAGCTATCTGTGTTTATCTTGATTGGAAACCAGGGGCGATTCTTTGTTTAAGTATGATTTGTCATTGTTTGTTGGATTTACCAGTTCACAATGATGACGCTCATCGCCATTTTTTTCCTTTGAGTGATTATCGTTTTATTAGTCCTTTTTCTTATTGGAATGTGAATCACTATGGCAAATGGGTAGCTGCTATTGAGTTATTACTGGTATTAGGAGTAAACCCTTTAGTGATGAGTTTACTTAAATCCCCTTTTACTAAGGGAATAGTAATTCTAGTGGATTTGGTTTACATTTTTGCTTACTGTAGATTTTATTGGTTAAGAGCATAGTCATTCAGGATGTTTTCTTCATTTATTATAGATTTGCCAGGATATGCAAGTCCCCCGCCTGGCATGCCTTTATTCAAGGGAAGCGAAGCACTAAGCGAGTATCTCGTTGCTCAGTCGATTCGATACGTAGCGTATGATTATGCTAGACAACCTGGAGCGCAAAGAGCGTATTGGGAAAAAAAACTGGGGTCGGAAATTTATCCTGGGGTTAAACCTAAACGTATTCTAGAGATTCGTCCTTTTCTCAGAAGACAAATACAGTACACTCTAGATTTTCACGATAACTTACGAAAACTAGGTCAATCAAGAAAAAAAGTTTATGATGATGGGGAAATATTTGTTATTGATTTGTTGAGTCGTGAGAGTTAATCTCTATAAGGGGTAAATATAACACTTTCAGTCGGACTCTTACCCCTCATAACACTTTCGCTAGTTTTCTCCCTCTAATCACACGAACATTGGCGTAAGATACCCGTTTTCCCTTTGTCTGATAAAGCCTTACACAACATCTCTGGATTTTGATTATGACACCAAAAGAGTTTGGTCTGCTGCTGATTTCAGTTCTCACTAGTGTATCGGGGCAATTTTTCCTGAAGCTCGGAGCCTTGAAGTTGGGAAAAGTCACAACTGGCAATCTAGTCAGCCACGTTTTGAGTATTGTAACCACGCCAGAGTTGTTAACTGGTCTAGTCTGCTACGGACTAGGGGCAATTGCTTACATTCTGCTGCTTACCCGTGTCAAACTCAGCGTTGCTGGTCCTTCAGCCGCCTTAATCTACGTTTTTTCGGTTCTCCTTGGCTACTTCGCTTTTCAGGAATCGATTTCTGCCAATCGTGTAGTTGGTTTAGGCTTTATCGTTTGTGGGGTAGTGCTAATAGCTTGGCAGCGTTAAGAAGCTTTTTTAGAGGTACAGTAGAGAAATAGGTAAAATAGGACACAATGTTAAGCAATGTTACAGCTAAGAGGGATTAGCCTTCGCAGCTTGGTCTTGACATGAGTTAATCAGCTATCACACAATTGTTTGATGCACTACCAACAATCCCAATCCCTGGGTTATAGGTAAGTAAAGAAATTCTACCTTGTCTCCTTGTCTCTGTCATCCATGATTTTTCGGATTACTGAATCGACGTTCTAGGGCGCAGGGAGCTAGGGAGAATTTTCGACAAATACTCGCTCATTTTAGCCAAATTTATCGATAATTAGAGTAGGAACTCACAACTTTATTAAAAACATACCCCTGAAAGTTCTGACCACTCCCTTCTCCGTGTCAACCATCACATTTAGATTTAATTGTTGAAGCGAACCTACTTTTGGTGAGAGTGTCAATCCTTCCAAGGTAGAATTTAACAGGTCAGAGTCACTCGCTCAAACACGGACATCTTGAAGTGGCGAACTTGGTACGCCACCCATGTCCTCAAGTTCCTGTTCTGTTCTGACCTTTGGTCAATCTCTCTAAAGATAGCTGTTAAAAGAAATAGTATGGTTAATTTTTTACTAGAAGTAGGAGTTGAAGAGTTACCTGCGGATTTTGTAGCTAGTGCGATCGCACAATGGCAAACTAAAATCCCTCAGAGTTTAGGGGAGATGTTTTTAACTCCTGAAGCAGTGGAGGTTTACGGTACACCTCGTCGGTTAGCAGTATTAATTAGAGGAGTTGCAGATAAGCAAGAGGATCGGGAAGAAGAAATTAAAGGTCCTCCTGGTAAGGTAGCATTCAAAGATGGTCAACCCACTAAAGCAGCAGAAGGCTTTGCCCGTAAGCAGGGAGTAGCAATAACGGATTTAGAATTAAGAGAGACTCCTAAAGGGGAATTTGTTTTTATCCAAAAGAAAATCTTAGGACGCGCTACAGCAGAAATTTTACAAGAGTTATGTCCTGAATGGATTACGAGTTTGGAAGGTAGAAGATTTATGCGTTGGGGTGATGGGGATATCCGTTTTCCTCGCCCCATCCGTTGGTTAGTAGCATTAATAGATGGGGATATTTTACCTCTAGAGTTGGTTAATGGTTCAGAAAGAATTACCAGCGATCGCATATCTCGTGGTCATCGGGTATTACATCCTGAACCTGTATCTATCCCTCAAGCTTCAGATTATGTAGAATGTTTGCGTTCTTCTTATGTAGAAGTCGATCCCCAAAAGCGATCGCAGAAAATCCAAGAGGAAATTAAAGCTAAAGCTGCAACTTTAAATGGTGCAGCAGAAATCTATCCCTATCTCTTAGAAGAAGTTGTAAATTTAGTAGAATATCCTACGGCAGTTATTGGGGAATTTGAGCCGAAATTTTTGCAATTACCTAAAGAAGTAATCACTACAGTGATGGTAACTCATCAGCGTTATTTTCCGATTCATCAATCAGATAACAATCAAGCTACTCTCTTACCTAATTTTATTACCATTTCTAATGGCGACCCGGCTAAAGCAGATATTATTGCGGAAGGAAATGCTAGGGTAATTCGTGCCAGATTAGCAGATGCTCAATTCTTTTATAAAGCAGATTGTGATGAGCATTTAGATACTTATTTACCCCAACTAGAAACTGTTACCTTCCAAGAAGATTTAGGCACAATGCGAGACAAAGTAGATCGCATTATCGAAGTAGCCAATACTATCGCAGAACAGTTACAACTTAATCAAAAAGAACGCAAAGATATTGAGAGTACCGCTTTACTTTGTAAGACAGATTTAGTAACCCAAATGGTTTATGAATTTCCTGAACTACAGGGAGTGATGGGAGAAAAATATGCTTTAGTTAGTGGGGAATCTGCTACTGTTGCTAGGGGTATTTTTGAACATTATTTGCCTAGAGGTGCTGATGATATTATGCCTGAAACTTTAAACGGGCAAGTAGTAGGATTAGCAGATAGATTAGATACTTTAGTTAGTATTTTTGGCTTAGGAATGATTCCTAGTGGTTCTTCCGATCCTTTTGCCTTACGCCGTGCAGCTAATGCCATAATTAATATTACTTGGTATGCAGATTTAGACATTAATTTAAATCAATTGATTCAACAAAGTGCAGCAGATTTTATCGCTTCTCATAGTAATTTAGAATCCCCTGTAACCGCTTTACAAGAATTCTTTATGCAACGAATTCGGACTCTGTTACAAGAGGAAAAAAATGTGGATTATGACTTAGTTAATGCCGTACTTGGAGACAATGACGCGGAATATACCACAAGAGCTTTAGAAGATTTATTAGATGTACGCGATCGCGCTTTATTCTTACAACAAATTCGCCATAATGGTCAGTTAGATCGGATTTATGAAGTTGTTAATCGCTCCACTCGTTTAGCAGTTAAGGGAGACTTGGGAAACCAAGATTTAGAACTTAATAAGTTAGTTAATCCTGATTTATTTGAAGCTCCATCGGAACAAGCTTTTTATGATGCTTTAGTTGCTTTAGTTCCTAAAACTAAAAAAGCTCAAGCAGAGGGAAACTATCAATTATTAGTAGATGGTTTAGCAGCAATTGCGCCCACTGTTAGCAACTTTTTTGATGGGGAAACTAGTGTTTTAATTATGGCAGATGATCCTGATATTAGGCGGAATCGTTTGAATCTTTTGGGTTTACTCCGTAATCATGCTAGGGTATTAGCTGATTTTGGGGAAATTGTTAAAAATTAATTCTTGTTTAGTAGGGGCAATTCCAATACTGTAAAGAAGCTTATCCGAACAGTATTGGAACAGTATTTCCTAAGCTATTTCGCATTTAAATTGGGTATTATGAAATCAAAACAAAAAAGCTGTAATCCATATCCCTTCTGACTTCTGACTTCTGACTTCTCTAGCCGTTAAGTATCGTATCTAAACTGGATTTGGTATCAGATTATTTTCCATGAATAGAAAAACTGCTATCAAGCTGATTTTAGGAATTTTATTAGGTCTTAGTATTGCTTGTGCTTCTATTACTAATAGTTCCCAAATATCAGCAAGTAAAACTGATAACACCAAGCTAGATATTCCCCCAACTCAAGATGTCCGTATCGTTGTAATTAGTGACTTAAATAGTCAGTATGGCTCGACAGAATATGAGCCAGAAATTGATAAAGCGATCGCCTTAATTCCCCAATGGCAACCCAATCTAGTATTATGTGGTGGGGATATGATTGCAGGACAAAAGCTGAGTCTTACCGAGTCTCAAATTGATGCTATGTGGAAGGCTTTTGATGTTCATATAGCTGCACCTTTACGTAAGTATAATATCCCTTTTGGCTTTACAATTGGCAATCATGACGGTTCTGGTGCTATTGTTAACCAAGAATTAATTTTTGCTCAAGAGAGAGACTTAGCTAGTGCTTATTGGAATAACTCTAAGTACAGTCCTCAATTGAATTTTATAGATCGAGCTAATTTTCCTTTCTATTACACCTTTCAACAAGAAGATATTTTTTATCTTGTCTGGGATGCTTCTACCAGTAGTCTGACACCACAACAACTCGCTTGGGTAGAAAAGAGTCTGCAAAGTCCCACCGC
>JASJEK010000449.1 GCA_030064915.1 Xenococcaceae cyanobacterium MO_234.B1 | reverse complement strand
TTTACATATTTTAATGTATCTTATACCCCTTCTCATAAGACTTGTTCCATAAGTCCGATACATCTTAACGTGAATTCGGAGTGAGGTTCCCTCATTGAGAGATGTTACAATAAAAATCTCAAAACCCTTATCTAAAATAGCTTAGAATCTTTAAAAGGTTTAGGGTGTTTCCCATCGACCCTGCATTGTAGAGGTTTCGATTCTACAGGGTGAGTATTTTTGCTTGCCTATTGGCTGCTGGCACAAAGCTGAATCAGCTTGAATACTTAGGGCTACAACTTAAAGATAAGGAGGACAAGGATCAGAAATCGCCTGGATGGGAGTCAAGCTGGTGTTTTTAATAAAAGTTGGAGTTGTTCGGGTTTTAAACGACCCGCCTCAGAAAGAGTCTGGGCAATTTCCGAAATTTTTAAGACGGCATGACTTCGATACCCCTTGTTCTCTAGCCTCTCTCTCACCCCCTCTTCATGGTCGATCAAAACCACAATATCCTGAACCTTTAAGCCAACCGATTCGAGCTTTTTAGCCCCCTCCGTCACGCTCCTACCAGTAATGAGAATGTCATCAATCACCACCACCGTTTCTCCTTCGCAGAATTTCCCTTCCACCAGTCGGCGGGTTCCATGAGCTTTGACTTCCTTGCGCGGGAAAACCAGAGGGAAATTGAGACGAAGCCCTAACCCCGTGGCAGTGGGTAGAGAGCCGTAGGGAATGCCGGCGATGCGGTCGAAGCTAAGGGAAGAAAGGATCTCGGCATAGGCACTGAGAACCTGCTCGAAGACTTGAGGATGGGAAATAATCGTGCGTAGGTCGATGTAGTAAGGAAAGGTCGCTCCCGAAGCCTGGACAAATTCTCCAAAGTGAAGGCAGCCGATATCGTATAGTTGCAAGATTAGCTCCTTGTGGGGATGCTGCTCCAACAAGCAGACGTCGGGCAGCCAGACCGAACAAGTGGGATTACCCTGGGCGACTTTGACTCTTACTTGATTGATTTCGTCCCGTAGTGTCCGGATGGGTTCTCTGAGATTCTCACGACTCAGCCACTCTTGGGGAACGGGAACTAGCAAGCCGTCCCCATTGGCATTTAACCCAGCTTCTAGGGTCTTGTTTAAATCGCTGCCTTCGGTCGAAAGGTCCCCAGCTAAGATGAGGCGTTCCGGGGCGAGAGAACGGACTCGGGCCAAAACCTCGGGACTTACTCCCACTTCTAGTCCCACTTGTTCGGGAGTGCCCCAGGTTTGAGCTTCTTTCACTAGCTGCAAGTAAAAAGGGGATTCGGCTGTCGGATATTCCTGCAAAATAGCAGCCGAGGGATTAGCCGTCACACACAGAATGAAGACAGCCTTGTCAGGGTAAAGCAAGAAGGGGGCTACCTCATCCTGCCCAGTATAGGCATTGAGGGTAACAGCATCCACCTGCCATTCAGCAAAAATCGTCTGGGCAAAAATCGTACTTGTGTTAAGACCACTGTGTTGAGCATCCAGAATCACCGGAATGTGAGCCGGTATCGCCTTCAAAGTCTGGCTCAATAACTCCAGTCCTGAAGCTCCCAAGGCACGATAGAATTCCAAGGTCAGCTTGTAGGCACAGGCTAAATCGGCAGTTTCGGTAATCAAAAATTGCAGCCATTCCTGCAATCCCCATAAATGACGGCTAACCGTTTCCCAAGACCCATAGTGCTTCGGCCAGACTTCTGGGTCAGGGTCTAATCCCACATAGAGTAAGCTTTGATGGCGCTCAATCGCTCCAGTTAGTTTCTCGAAAAATGTCACGGTTCTCCTCCCTTTCCCAGCCTTCAATCTTCGTAAATCCGATATTCATCCCCATTAGGATTCGCTTCGCAGTACCTTTGGAGAAAAGTTTTCCCCTGTTTTTCCCTATTGACACTCCCACGTTGACCCTACCTAAAAACATGGTATTCTTCTTTCATTACCTACGGGTAAACCGCCTAGGTAAAGCAGACTGCCCGTAATTACTATAGCCCTACAAATTTAGGTTAGGACAAATCAGATTCTGTAAGGGCTTTTCGCGAAAAGCCCTTACTTTAAATCCTATGTCCTAACCTTCTGACGTATTGCTATATCAGACATTCTCTTTAGTTTATTTCTATTACCCTTAAACAACTATAAAATATTGTTTGACAAAGATTACAGCTCTTTTTTTGTAACATCTCTCTAATCATATACCGTAAGAGAAATAATGTGAAGACTATTTCCAAGACAGATCTATTCAGGTTTGGCGATCGCCCTGAGTTTTTGGAAGAGAGAAGACATATCTGGGATGGGGGTAAAACCCTCTATGCTATTTGAGGGGTTTGTTTTGGAGGACTCAGCAGTTGATTGGGATGGGATTAATTCTTGAGTCTCTAATGTTTCACTTGGGACAGATGAAGCTGAGGAATTACTCTTTGATTGGCTTGGTGAACTATGATGTTGAGAAAGAGGTTTTGGGCTATTTTGGGGATTTTCTGAATTCAATGGCTCATAAGATGAAGCCAATGAATTTTCTGCTGCATTTTTTGGCTGTTTTTGACCAGAAACATTTTGAAAGTCCACAGGATAATCAAAAACTTTAGCAGCAGTATGGTGTTGCTGGGAAACTCGATCTGAGTCTTTAGTAATTACAAGATGTCGAGGTAACTTACGACAGATTAATCTTTCAAACTCGCCTCCAAAATGAACTTTAGGATTGCCTAGACGAGACCAGACACTCATAATTTGTTCAATAGAAACTGCCTTGTAACGACCTAGATAAAGTGCTTCGATGGTTGCTAAGCGAATCCAAGTGGGATGATACTTAGTGAGCCATTTTGATACTAACTGCTCGGCAGTATAACCTTGGAGCTCGAAGCTATAGCTAGTAATCAGAACAATTGTCTGAGCAACTGCTAAGTCCTTACCTAATTGCTTCATGGACTTATGGGATATTGAACTTATGAAATCTCTGTGTTTATCCTAGCTATTTTTGTAATATTTCCCACAATATTTTAGAGTTTAGCTTCGAGGAGGAAGCTGTAGACTGTTATCTTTTAACTCTTAGCTTTTTTTATTAACTAATAAATAGTTTTAATGGGCTAATAGCTAATAGCTTTTTCCCACCTTATCATATCTCTGGTGACTTTTGAGAAATAATATTATATGCCTTCAGGACGCACTCACGATCGCATTACCCTTTGGCTGTTTCCTGGGATAGTTGGTATTAGCTATCTTGTGACTCGTGATGGGGAGTTAACCCTACTTTTGGGAGGGGGTTTTTTCTTTGCTGGATTGATGTTTGGTCCCGATTTAGACATTTATTCGATACAGTTTAAACGTTGGGGAATACTGGGAGTAATTTGGTTACCCTATCAAAAGTTACTGCGTCATCGTTCTTTTTTGTCCCACGGTTTAATTATTGGCACAGTTATTAGGATTCTTTATCTGCTACTGTGGTTGTTCTTAGTGGGAGTTTTGGTGGTAGCGATCGCTCAATTGTTCTGGGGGTTTGAGTGGAATTGGCAACATTTTACCCTTGCTGTGATTAAATTAGTGACAGAAGTCTATTGGCCAGAAGCGATCGCTTTATTTGTCGGACTAGACTTGGGTGCAATGAGTCACTCTGTTAGTGATTGGATTTGCTCCAGTTCCAAGAAAAAGAGCAAATCAAAGAGGTCAAAGCCTAAGCCTAAAAGTTCAGTTAAATAATTGTTATATTAATTTATTGGCAACAAGAATACAACATTCTATGTGTCGCCAACATTTTTTGACTTGTTATTAGGATTTCTCTTCAGGAAAAGTTTCCTCAAACTCTTCAATTAATTCGTCTAACTCTTCGAGAGCTTGATCTACATCTATTCGTAAGGTACCAATATTGGGTTGTTCTAGTAATTCAACGAGGAATTCTCTTTTTTCAGCAATTTTATCGATCCTGGCTTTGATAGTAGATTTATCCATGTTTTTTTCCCGTTATTTTTTTTCTAAGTTCCGTTAAGGCTTGAGATATAATACAAACTTATTTCCAGTTCTGGCAACAACATCCATTAATTCTACTTTTTAAGTGCTAAGGTCAGACCATCAGCAATGGGTATTAGACTAATCTGAACTCTGGGGTCTTGATGGAGCTTTTGATTGAAATCTCTAATGGCAATAGTCCGCTTATCCCTATCTGCATCATCCGCTACTCTCCCCGACCATAATACATTATCGATGATAATCAGACCACCAAACCGCACTAGTTTCAAAGCACATTCATAGTAGTTGTCATAGTTTCTTTTATCTGCATCAATAAAGGCAAAGTCAAAACTATTACTATGTCCAGTTGCGATTAATCCCTCTAAGGTTTGTAAAGCAGGAGCAAGATGAAGTTGAATTTTATCTCCTACTCCTGCTAGTTCCCAATACCGACCAGCGATCGCAGTATAAGTTTCATCAATATCGCAAGCTACTACCTGACCATCTTGAGGTAGTGCTAAAGCCACCACCAAGGAGCTATATCCGGTAAATACTCCTATATCTAAAGTTTTTTTGGCTCCCATTAACTGCACTAGCAAAGCCATAAATTGCCCTTGTTCGGGAGCAATCTGCATATTCCTCATGGGAAGTTTCCCTGTCTCTTCTCGTAGTTGAGCTAAAATTTCTGGCTCTCGTAGGGATACTGATTGAATATAATTACAAAGCTTCCCATCTAATTCTAAGAATTTATTTGCCATTACTTCCTGGTTCTTTTCCTCTTGGTGCGTGTTCCTTCCTGCTTATTATTAAATTATTAAGTAGATAAGCAAACTTTTAACAAGTTGCCCCTTCTCCTTGAGATCCCACTTCCAGGTTTATTTTCACTCGTTAAACCATTTTTTATTCAATAATTGCTCTAAAGTGTAAGGACATTCTTCAGGAAAATCTACAGAGAATCCTGTTTTTTCTTGAACATATTCTAAAGCATCTTGATAGATAATATTTAATTCATTAGCTAAATAGTTATGCAAATTAGTCGTCAAGTCTTTCCTCAATTGAGTCCTAAACGATTGAATTTCTGCTCTCCAATGATTCTTATTTCTTTTCTGCTCTATTGTCCAATATTGAAGTAACAATAAATGTCTGATTATTTGTTCTAAAAAACTGCTAACTCTGTTTCTGTCCTTTTTGCTCAAGCTTTCTAATTCCTCAATCAAATTTTCTAAATCTAAGTCATTTAAACGTTTTTGTTTGAGGAT
>JASJEK010000448.1 GCA_030064915.1 Xenococcaceae cyanobacterium MO_234.B1 | reverse complement strand
GCACGAGTCAGAGCAGTGTAGAGAATCTTCTGTAAGTCGGGACATTTCCCCATATCTATCAAGTCAAGGAAAATGTAATTGATACTGCTACCTTGGGATTTATGGGTAGTAATCGCGTAGGAATAGGGAACATTGTCATAGAGTTTGAGCCAGTAATAGTATTTCTTCCAGTTCCTATCCTTCCTAAGCTCTTTGAGGTATTCAAGACGCTGTTCCTCACTGTCTGGAGTCAGTATCCGTAAAGTGATTTTTATCCTACTGGCAGCGAGTACAGGTACTTCCCAGTACTCCCATTGATGAGTTCGATCTACGCCAATGGTTGCCTTGCCAACTACCTCACACTCTTCAGAGTTATTAATTACTATCTGCCATTGGTTCTTTTGACTTGTCTTATGAGGATTAGGACGAAATACTGGCATCTTGGCAATAAGCCGATCGCCTGGTACATAATCAGGTGCATCTATACCCCATAGCTGAGTTCGCACATGGTTATTCAGTACTGCTGCGGTTTTATTACGCCAGACTAAAAACCTTACATGATCGGGATTAGCTTGATAGTCTTCTGACTTAAAAAACGCGATTGCCTTCTGTAACCACTCCTCACGTCTCATACAAGTAACACTGCCATCGGAAGTAGTAGAAAACGGATACAAGATTTTGTTGAATAAAATTTCACTTCTGATGTGTTCGGCTATATGGGCTATACTTCCGTCATATCTCACAACTTCATCGAGATTAGCTTCAGACTTGATAAAGGGATGTTTGGCAACTATGGGGTACTTTTCCCCTACTGGTGGTAATTGGGCTGGATCTCCCACAAAAATTACTTTAGTATCTCTGCCATTAATTTCATAAGCGATATCTTCAAAGTTACTCTTAGATATCATTGAGAACTCATCGAGAATAACTAGGTCATAATCACCGATTTTGCTATCTCCTGTAACGAATTCCTCTTTACCTGTAGTCTCATCTAACTCTGGTTGTTGTCCCAATAGTTGTGCTACCGTATGGGCTTCGATAGTGATATTATTTTCACTAGCTAATTTGACTAAATTCTTTACTGCTTTGTTAGTGGGAGAACCTGCAACAAAGTTAATATTTTGCTCCTGTAACCACTGCATAAATTGAGCAATAGTAAAGCTTTTGCCTGTACCAGCGTAACCAGTAAGTCTAAAGTACTTTTCGTTACTGTTAACAAATTGTTTGAGCTTTTCAAGAGCCAATGCTTGGCTCTCAGTTAAAGTAATCATCGTTAGAATGGAGGAATAATAGTTCTTTTATCTGTGGTGCTTAGTTTTTTAGGAAATCTTGGTAGTTGAATTTTCCTAATGCCGATAGCAAACCTTTTTGTAGCAGTAGGTTGGTTTTTCAGGAAGGAGAGAAACTCTAATAGTTCTTGGTCATTAAGTTGCACTCGCGACTTAGCACCATAGGCGAATTCAAGATAATTCTTAGCGTCATCAATGCTCCAACCAATGCGCTTAAACTCCCCATCAGTTTGATGGATAATATCCCAATAATCATATTGTTCATTCATGATGTTTAATCCATTGCCCTCTCTTATTGGTTCTGTAACCAAATTCGTTCATAAGTTTGGCGACATCTCTATTAGTAGGTTTTTCGATTAACCAGCTTTTTTCGTACCAACACATCCAGTAAGCTTTAAGCTGTTGAGCGTAGATAAACGGTGTAGTATCTCCAGCGTTTTTCTCTAACTCTTTAATGAAATCCTCTAGTAAAGCTCTTAAGGGAGATTGAGTAACTTCCACGTCCTTTTTGAGCCAATTAAAACAGTCTTTTAGATCAGCTACTGCAACTGTTTCATCCGACCAAATACCCGCAGCTATCCCAGTAGCAATCAAGTCTAAACTAATGGCTTTTTCAGTGCTAGTTAATCCTTTTACATTGCGGAGTGAGCTTCTAGTCATTAACCAAGTTTTAGCCCGTTTTAAATTCCAAAATTCGTTAAATTTGTGGCTAAATCCTGACCAGTCTATCTGGTCAATCTCTAGTAATTCCTGTTCTATGAACTCTAGTTTTTTAGTGGGAATTACTATCAAGCGACGGCGTAACTCTTTAAATTGCTCAATGGTATGTATGGGATGAATGCTACTAAAAACCTTGGGAGAAAAGCACCTAAACGTCTCATTTTTACCCTTAATCTCACTGGACATCTGAATAGTGTCGCAAGCTTTATCGCAGCCAAACTTAAACATATTATAGATTTGAGGATGTTTGATAAAAGTTCTATCATCGATATCTTCCCAAACCATAAAAGTATTGGCTTCTACCTCTTTCCCGTAACAGGGAAATTTTGGGTCTTCATTTTCAACTAAAATAATTTTGCTTTTTCTATCTCTGAGGCTATTCCTAATAGCTGCGTAAGTTGTTTCACTACTGGTGATAGGTATCCCGTGGATGTAGGCGATGATTTTACCTAAAGTACTTTTCCCGCTTCCACTAGCCCCAAAAAACAACAGATAAGGAACTCTTTGAGCTAAGGCACTGGGGATAAGAGCGTAAACAGTAATAACCTTATAAAAATCATAGGGTAAGGGTACAGTTTTCCTGAAAAGATGTTCTAAGTTTTGAGGATAGGTTAGACTTAAATCATAGTATTGTTCCCAACTGGGGAAGTAATCAGGATTATTTTTGAGTAATATCGAATAGTCATGTATCATTGATTTTCCATTATCTTCTTACTCTCAAGTTTTTAATGTGACTGAAGTTCTCAGTCACATTTTTATGATTGTGGATAGGTTAACTGACAATAGCTTTTACCAAGTCAAAGTAAGAGGCTAGGAATATCTCATCATCTCTTCTCTCTTCAATGACTTTTGCTACTAATAAACTTAAGGGTGCATTGTTCACAACATCCTTGAAAGTATCATCTAGGATAGTTTCAGTGAGTTCCTTTTTCAGGAAGTCAACCTTATCATCAATGCCTATCCCTTTACCCCCATTCCAATTACCTTTACTTGCTTTGGGAGGTATCCATTCAGGTAATGTTCCACTACTGGGAATCTGTTGTATATTGTGGCTACCTATGGGTAATTGGGGGTTATTACTTTTTCCCTTGTAATTGTCATCAGGTAGAAAGGTAATATCACCAGCTAAAGACTTGTTTGGTTCCAACCATTGAGTAGGGTTATCAGTGATATGTTGATAGAGTAACTTCTCATGGATACTTGCCTTGTAAGTTAGAGTATGATACTTACCTTCATCGTTCTTTTTCCGTACCTGGTAATCCTGGGAGTGAACCGTCATTGTAGCTAGACAAGGATACTCTATAGCTTGTTCTGGTTTGTAGCTGCGATTCACTCCAGCTAGAGAGGTAAACCTACCAGCTAGAACATAAGTATTCTCGTGTTTATGTACCTGTATCTCCTCAAAGCTTAGTTTTGTCCAGACATTAACCATTTCCCCCTGTAACTTACCGTAGGGGTTGTCCTTCCAAGGGTCACTGTATAGTAAAGACATTGTGTTTTTCTCCTAATAGATTAAATTTTCTAACTGGGCAATTAGCCAACCGTAATCAGACTCAAGTAATGCAAGTATGGGAGAGGTAGTCTCAAATTGGAGCTTGAAAGTCTGTTTTAACAATGCTTCAGTAACGATAAATTGAGGATCTCTATCCTTATTGATCGCTAGTTCCCGACTTAAGGTATCGATGCAGCCAAGTAATAAGCAGATAGGGTAATCTTTGTCATTGCCTACTTTTCTGACTCGGCTATCAGTATCATTCTTAATCATCCTATTAATCCTTGAAACTGTTTAAGAGTAACGATTCTAGGCATATTAGGCTGATTTTGCCGACGCAATAAATTCTGGATTAGATAACACTTAGGAATTCTGTTGGGGAACACTAGCCACAATTTACCGAACAATTCTCGGTGGTATTTCTCAAGCATGGCTAGGATAAACGGGAATTCCTGGGTAATAACTCCCTTAGCTTCGACTAACATCAAAGTCTCTTTATGGTGTCCTCTAGCAATAAAATCTACTGCCCATCTTTTACCAGTAGGAAAACAAGCTAGTTTATCTTTTTTAGATAAAATCTCAATCTTGGGATGAGGGATAACCTCAGAGATTATGTAACTGTTGCGGAGAGTTAAATATACTTTGTACTCGTGGTAAGAGTCGAATTTAATAGCATCAGCGAAACCTGAATTAATGCCATAGCTTTTGTAAGCTATTATCTCATTTTTGGTAAGCTGTCTATCCTTACTTGGAGAATAATAGACGAGTTTGGCTTTATATTTAGTTGTCACATATTTTGCCCTCAGTATCAATTGTAAAAGGTAAAGGTTGAGTACTTATTCCTGAATAGTTCCAAGCTTCTTCCAGCAAGTTACTAATACCTACTGCCCCACAATTACATAATGGTTTAATTACCTTAGTTGCTAACCAGGCAACAACATAGTTACGGTCATAGTTAATAACTACATATTCTGAGCCAAATTTACCAGCACCTATAACTCTACTCTTTTGAGTGATGGGGTATCCCTTCTCTTTTAGCATTAGCTGGTGCAACCCTCTACTAAATCTGTTGCCTTGTATTTCCGTCCATGAAACTTCTTTTAATTCATTCATATTTACCTCTAAATTTGTAGATTTACCTCAAAATAATTAACTCTAAAGGTTGGGAAGCAACCTAGGGATTAACTGACTTTGAATACTTTCTAAGAATACTTAGGTTTAGTTGTTATTTTCATCCGTAAATATACGTAAATTGTTAATATGAATAGTTAAAATAATACTAATTTTTATTAATTGGCATTAAAATATGTATTAATTTGTAAAAATTACCTTGATATTAACCAGAGAAAAGTTAACTATGTTAACTATATAAATAACAAGGCTTTGCCCTTTCGTCTGAGGGAATGATGATGGGGGCGGAGGAGGGGATAGGGATGGCAAATAGAATAATATCTAACCTAATTACTTACCTTACTTACTAACTACCTACAGTACTTACTATTACTAAATACTTACTAATTACAGACCTTACAGGAAACTTAATTCTTACAGAACCTTATTACAGGTAATAAGGTAATAAACTTAGTTACTTCACTTCAATACTTAATCTCTATTACCTAATCTATTACCTAAACTTATCTAT
>JASJEK010000140.1 GCA_030064915.1 Xenococcaceae cyanobacterium MO_234.B1 | reverse complement strand
AGTTGTGGTGGTGCGCCCTTGTCTATAATTAAGCAATATATTGAGCAACAAACTCGTCCATTGTGACTCGCTTACATCACCGCCCTAAGAAGCGACGGTGCTTTACGCTCGTTACGGTAAAAAATTTTCCGTACGCGAAGGGCGGGCGACTCAAGCACTGGAACAAAGTTCCAGTGTCGCGCCCTTGACTACCGCAGGTCAGCGGGATACCGTAGGTCACTCCAAACTTATCTCAACCGAGGTGTGCTTCACTAAGTCAAAAACCACTATCTGTAACTTTTGTTAGTATTAGTTAGCATTAATCCTGCCGCACCTAAAACTATAAAATTAGGCAACCAAGCTGCTAGAAAAGGGGATAAAACTCCCTTGACTCCCATGGATCCCGAAATAAAGGAAAACAGATAATAAAAGAAAATCAACCCAATACAAATACCGAAACTCATACCTCTACCAGCATTTTGTGGTTTAATTCCAATAGCAGCACCAATTAGGGCAAAAACAAGACAAGCAAAAGGAAGAGAAACTTTTTGCTGAATCCGAACTTTGAGCTTACGAATTCTTTTTTCTTTACCACGTAACTTCACAATTTTGAGATATTCTTGAGCCTGAACCAGATTCATTTCGTTATAGTCTCGACCTTTTTTCGTCAAATCTAAAGGTGCGCTAGGTAAAGCTAATTTCTGATGTTGGAAGTAAACGATATTTTGATAAGAGCCATCTGTTCCTAATAAATATATCGTCCCGTCGTAAAAATCCCAGATGTTTTCTAATATATTCCAAGTAGCAGAATCAGCAATAATAATTTGACTAACACCACCTTGGGCACGATCGAGAATTGTGAGATTTTTCATTTTTTCCCCATCAAATTCTTCTGCATAAAATAATCTGGTGAGTACAATTTCTTTATTACCATCAGCCCTAGTCACTTTATTATATTCAGGATAAAGAATATTTCTTTCTTTGAAACTCGGTCCTGCTCGGTCTAAAGCTTTTTCTAAAGTAACTGTTGCTTGATAATTAGCAGCAGGAGCCACAAAATTATTAAAGAAAAAAGTCAGAGCAACTATCAAAATACTAAAAAATATAGCAGGTAAAATTAAGCGATAAGTATTGATTCCAATAGTTTGTAAAGCAATGATTTCACTATCATTAGAAAGCCTAGTATATGCCATTAAACTTGCTAAAAGTATAGACATGGGAAAAGCAAAAACAATAAATTCTGGCATTTTTAAAATCAGAATTTGTCCAGCAATTCCCAATGGCAATCCTGATTCTGTAACTTTTCTGACTATCTCAAATACTGAACCAATAGATAAACCTAAAGAAGTAAAGATACCCATCCCAAATAAGAAAGGTAAAATTAATTCTCTAAGGATGTATAAGTCCATAATCGAGAAATTTGAACTCAGAAATTTCAAATTTTTCAACATATAATGTTTCATAATTCATTTATCTTGAATCCAAGTCTTGGAGTGCAACTGATACAAATATGGGCTTTTAATCAAATAAATTTCATCATGATCTCCGAGAGTTCCCTTGTTTCTAAGAAGGGGAGGAAAAGATGCAAATCAATCATAGTACATTCTCTCAGTGAAGTTATTGTCTTGTGCTGTTCCATCTTGGGTAAAATTGCAGAATATCTTAAGAGATGGGACTTAAGTAAAGTTCTGACCGCGGAATGCGGTCGGGGAAGGGGGCTTGTTAGAGCGCAAAGCGGGATGCAAGCTCCCGCAACTCCTCTAACTTCGTTAATTTTATGTTTATGAATCCGACAGTTAACTGTTTGTTCTAGCCCCATTCCCCCGCAGGCACCGGAGGGGCTGTCTCTTGAATCGAATTCAAGAGCAAGTATCGCCCCGTTCGTTTTACGGCGGTGTAACGCTGACTTATGACTTCTGACTTCTGACTTTTTATCTTATACGAAGTCTCTTATTACTTTTGAGAAATGGTATGAGTTGGGCAATTGCCTTTAAAAGTTTCTGGCTGTAAATTAGCGCTCACTCCCTGGTCTTGGCAGGAATTGCTCAGTTATCCCACACTTCTTGGATGCACTACCAAACAGCGACCTTGTAGCTGCACTTCGTGGTCGCAAGGCAAACTTCCCTAAACTATTTATCGCAAGATGTCAAAACCCTGCTACAATTGTAGGCTGTGATGTAAAATCGGAGGATAGCTGTGTCTCGTAAATGTGAATTAACTGGAAAAAAAGCTAACAACGCCTTTGCGATCTCTCACTCCCATCGTCGGACTAAAAGATTACAACACGCTAACTTACAATCAAAGCGAGTTTGGTGGCCAGAGGGCAATCGTTGGGTGAAATTGCGTCTCTCTACTAAAGCAATTAAAACCCTAGAGAAAAAAGGCATTCATGCTATGGCAAAGGAAGCGGGAATCGATCTTAATAAATACTAAAATCTAATCTATTTTGATAAAAGATTTGGCTACAGTTAGAGCTTATTATTCATAAAGTTTTTAAGTTATGGTTTTAAGTTTTTTTATCTTGTTCAAGTGCAAGGTTTTTAGGAAATTTTAACGATTTTCTCGGCACTTCTTGGGATGGTGGTTAGATATCCTTGAAACCTTCATTCTTTCGTTAAAAAAAATCATAACTTCGGACGCAAAGCGACTATGGTCGGTCACTCCAAACTTATACCAATTCTCGAAACTAGCTAAATACATAGCGAACCTATTAATTATTAGGATTAATTGCCAAACACATTGTCCTGATTTAATTTTTAATTTTGAATTCTAATTAAATCTCTAGTTACTTTTGAGAAACGGTATAACAAGAAAGTTGCCTGATTTTTTTAGCGTTCCCATTTCCTCAAATCAACACCCCAGCTTGACATCATCTAAATTATTAAACAATACATTTTTCAATTGTTGTTTAATGTATTTCCAAACTCTTTCTATGGGATTAATACCAATAATCAAAAGTAATAAAAGACATTAAGCAGAGTATTATTAGAATTAATCCTTGAATCCTTTGTTAATTGCGACTTCTGACTGCTTCACTTCTGCCAAGTCTCTCATTAGTTTTGGCAATTGCTATAAGCCTTACCCCTTGCCATCTAAGTAATGGTTTTAATGTCTGTCGAAGTAGGATAATCTGGTTCATAGGGTTTCAGTGAATATGTAGTAAATTTCGATAAAACCTTTTTATTTAATATCTTTAACAAGCTTTAACTTAATTTTTTTTTCTGTATAGAGGATTTAATCAAAAAACTTTAGATAAATATGGCCAATCCTGAGCAACTCAAAAAATTAAAACAGGGAGTAGAAATTTGGAATAAATGGCGAAAAAGAAATCCTAATATACCAATTGACCTCTTAAAAGCCAACCTCAGGGATGCCAACCTCAGTGGTGCCAACCTCAGTGGTGCCGACCTCTTTGATGCTGACCTCAGTAGTGCCAACCTCAATTATGCCGACCTTCGTGGTGCCCATCTCAGTGGGACTGACTTCAGTAGTGCCAACCTCAGGGTTGCCGACCTCAGGGGTACTGACCTCAGTAGTGCTGACTTCAGTAGTGCCGACCTCATTGGTGCCGATCTCCGTGGTGCCTACCTTTTTGATGCCGACCTCAGTAATGCCCAACTCAGAGATGCAAACCTAAGTAAAACTAACCTGATTATAGTCAAAGCTTTTGCAACTAACTTTAGGGGGGCCACATTTACTGGAGCCTGTATAGAAGATTGGCATATCGATAGTGAAACAAATCTAGATAATGTAATTTGTGATTACATTTACTTAAAATTCAATTGGGACTACGATAAAAAAAAACACAAATTCTTAAAACGCCGACCTGCTGACCCTAACAGAAACTTTCGGTCCGGGGATTTCGCTAATCTCTTTCAGCAATCTTTAAGTACAGTTGATTTAATCTTTTTCCATGGTATTGATTGGCAAGCATTTCTGACTACATTTCAAGAATTACAGAGAGAAAGTAAGAATGGTGAGTTATCAGTCCAGGCTATAGAAAAGAAGCGAGATGGTCCATTTGTAATCCGTGTTGATGCTACTGCTAGTGCTAGTAAAGAGACAATTGAGGCATCTTTTTGGAGTAAATATAAATCTTTATTGGAAGCTAAAGATCAAGAAATAAAACTTTTATCTCAAAAAAAAGCATTTTATCCTCAAAAAATAGAAGTTATACGTAAAAATAATACTAAATTACTAGGCATTATTAAAGCAATGGCAGAAAAAGAAAATATCATAAAATACGACTTGGGTGGTGCTAGCTTTAACGGTGGTTTTGCTGGAAAAGATTAAACAAATAACTTGGCAATTTGGGATAATTTTGAGCAGCCAAATAACCAAATATGGTTATAAGATTCCTTCTAGTTTTAAGGTGCTAGTTTTAAGGTGAGTCGATGAAGCAAGAATCACCGCCCTTGAAGTGCGGTGAGTGTCAAAGACTAATACATTTCTTTAATTAGATATTGATATCTTTCCCTTACTACAGGTCGTTTAATTTTTAAAGTTTGGGTCATTAAGCAATTATCCTTAGAAAAAGGCTCTAATATAAACTTAAATGGTCCAATACGGTCATCTGGGCGATATCCGGGGCGATTTTGGACTTCGCGGTTGAGTTCTTGGCGGAATAAATCTTGAATAGGTCTACTGTAGAGGTCGCTGTTAGCTATAGTTTCTGGAGAAGCATCGGGGCTGGGTAAGGTTAGATCGAGTTTTTCAGTTGCGATCCACTGTTCTACAGTTTCTAAATTAGGAACGATTAAAGCTCCTAGCGATCGCTGATCTTGACCTACTAACATTATCTGATCGATATAGGTACTTCTGACACAAGCATCTTCTATGGGTTGGGGTTCAATGTTTTCTCCATTAGTTAGAACTATAGTATCTTTAGCTCTTCCTGTTAACACTAGGTCTTTATTTGGCGTTACCCACCCGAGATCGCCACTGTCAAACCAACCTTCAGGATCGATCGCTTTGGCTGTCGCTTCGGGTTTCTTATAATAGCCTTGCATTACCTGAGAACCCCTAATTAAAACTAATCCTGTTTCTCCTGTAGGTAAAGTTTCCCCGGTAGTAGGATCGACAATTTTAATTTCTGTTTCGGGAATAGGTTGTCCTGCGGTTTGGCGGAAATTGCGTTCTAACTTACGGGCGTTAGTGACAGGAGAAGTTTCTGTAAGTCCATAACCAACTAATACAGGAATACTGACAATTTCATAAAAATCATCCAGATGTTTCGCCAGAGAACCACCACCACTGATAAAGCTTTTAACTTCACCCCCTACTGCTTCCCGTACTTTTTGATAGACAATTTTGTCTCCTAAACTGTGAATTGGGGCAAAACAAATTGCTTTGATGGTTGCGAGTAACTTTTCACTTACAGATGCTTCTAAGTGTTCTAAACTCAAACCTTGAGAAATGCGCTTGCCTTTAATATATTGTTCCGAAACATTAAAAAACCAATTAATGAGCTTTTGCTTACTAGCTGGTTGATCCCGAAACTGTTTTTGGACTCCTTCATAGAGAGATTCCCAGAGACGGGGAACACCTACCATGTAGTGGGGTTGGTATTTTTTCAGGTCAGACTTTAGCGATCGCAGATTGGTATAGTATTGAGTACAACCTTGGGATAATAAGAAATATTCGGCACTTCTTTCGTAAACGTGCCAACTAGGAAGAATACTGACAACGCGATCTCCAGGCTGACATTGAATAATAGTATAGAGATAGTTTACCTGATGTAATAAGTTACCGTGGGACAACATTGCACCTTTGGGTTTTCCTGTTGTTCCGGAAGTATATATTAGGGTAGCTAAAGTATTTTTGTCTGTTGGGACTGGGTTTAAGGTAGCGGTTGTGCCTAACTCTAACAGTTGAGGGAAATTATAAACTTGAGTTGTCGAGTTGGTTTCTACTGTTTCATCCGATAGCAAGATAATAAATTTGAGAGGTAAGTTATCAATTTCAGGACGCAGTTTATCCAGAGTCTTGCTGTCTTCAACGACTAAAGCAGTACTGTCACTATCTTCATAGATATAGAGTAACTCTTGTTTTTCTGCTGTGGAAGAACGCACTACATCCACACCCCCTGCGGTCATAATACCTTGATCCCCAATAAACCAACGGGGACTATTATCAGCAAACAAAGCAATCTTATCTTGGGGTTGCACTCCCAAAGTTTGTAAACCTATTCCAAACTGTTGAATTTTCTGGTAGAGTTCCCGATAAGTGAGGCTAACTTGGGGTTTGAGATGGGGTGCTACTAAAGCCTTAGTATTGCTAAACTTTTGTGCTGCGATCGACCAAACTTCAGGAAGGGATTGAAGAGAATGATAATCAACAGGGGAACTAATAGCCATAAATGATTAAACCTTTCTAGTCAGAATGTCTCTTTCTAGAATAGTTCTGTTTAGTCCCCAGACATAGTTTCTATAGACAAATTTATATTTGTCTAGCTCAAGTCATTAATCTTATCACTTAAATATGGGCAACCTAAGTTATGAAACCCTGAAAGTTAAGGTAGTTTAATGGTATCCCATTCCCAATTTCCCACACTATTATTCTTTGCTAGTTGTTTTGGGAATTTGTTATCTTCATCTACCGTTATTGCTCAAGTCATACCTGATAATAGTTTAGGTGCAGAAAACTCTATTGTTACCCCCAATGTCAAAGTTAAAGACGCCTTAGCAGATTTAATTGAAGGTGGTGCAATACGAGATAGTAACCTCTTTCATAGTTTCACAAAATTCAACGTTACAGATGGTGGTAGGGTTTATTTTGCTAATCCCGATGGTGTTACTAATATCCTGACTCGCGTTACAGGAAATAATGTTTCAGAGATCTTTGGCACGTTAGGAGTAGAGGGTGCAGCTAACTTATTTTTACTTAATCCCAACGGCATAGTATTTGGAGAAAATGCCAGTTTAGATGTTCATGGTTCATTTTTTGCCACCACCGCAGAAAGTTTCGTATTTGGTGAAGGATTGGAATTTAATGCGACTAAACCAGAAACAGCACCCTTGTTAACCATTAATTTGACACCAGGATTACAGATGGGTAGTAATTCTGGAAGTATTACTGTGCAAGGTAATGGTCATTTATTGACAGGAGGATCTTTTTTTCCTGTTATGGACAATAACATTATGGACAATAACACCGCTACAGGGTTACAGGTAAATCAAGGAAAGACTTTAGGATTAATCGGCAGAGGCATTAATTTAACTGGAGGAATTCTCAAAGTACCGGGTGGCAATATCCAGCTAACTAGTGTTGAAGAAGGGATAATACAGATTAACTCTAGTACAGAGCTTTGGCAATTAGTGGGACTTTGACAAAAAATGAGGGCAAAAAGGGGGGAAAGCCTTATATATCAATATTTCTAGGTCAAAAATACCTAACCCCTGAATATAACTAGGTTTGAGGCGAGTTTACCTCGAAGAGGTAAACTCGGCGTCTGGCAAGGCTTTCCCCCCTTTTTAGCCCGAAAAAGTGTCAAAGTCCCGTTAGATACCTCACAGGTGCAAAGGTTTGGAGATATCAAATTTTCTGATAAAGCCCTAGTAGATACGAGTGGCATCATTACTGGGGATATTCAGTTGCAAGGGAAGAATATCAGTTTTGAGGATGGTTCAATGGTTGTAATTCAAAATTTAGGTCCTCAAGCTTCTGGAAAAATTACAGTTAATGCCACTGATTCAATACAATTTTCGGGTTCGCTCAAAAATGCACCAGATCAGATTACACCTTTGGGGACAATAACGGGGGTAATTTCCTCTAAATTAATTACTGAATCTCTAGGTACTGGAAACGGTGGAGATATTTTCGTCAAGAGCGGTAATTTATTTCTTGCCGATGGAGGTTTGATTACTGCTCGTACCTATAGTAATGCAGATACAGGTAATATTGATGTTAATGTTACCCAATTAATTAAAATTAAAAATTACTCTCAATTCAACCCTTTACTGTTAAGTGGTATTCGTACCAATATCTTCAGTAACGGTGATTCTGGAGAAATTAACGTTTCTGCTAACAATGTTACTGTGTCAGGTGGGGGAACAATATCTTCCTTTAATCTAGGTAATGGGAAAGGAGGAGAAGTTAAGATTAATGTTAATGAAGACTTACAAATAAGTGGTTTTAATTCAGAAATTGCTGCTCCTACTACATTAGGTGGTTTTGCTTTTAGAAAAGGAAATAGTGGTAGCACAACAATTAACGTAGCTAGATTATCAGTATCTGATGGAGCTAATGTAAATACAGCCACTCTAGCAGAAGGTTCTGCTGGTCAACTAACAGTGAACGCTTCTGAGTCTATAGAAGTTAGTGGTACAGCATCCGAGATAGGATTCAGCAGTACATTGGGTTCTGATGCACTAATTTTTGATGCAACTTTTCGCCAACTTCTAGGTTTACCAGATCGACCCAGTGGAGATTCGGGAAGTATCTTAGTCAATACACCAGTTCTAATAATAACAGATGGTGGAACAGTATCAGTGAGAAATCAAGGTCTAGGAAATAGCGGAAGTTTACAGATTAATACCGATCAGATTTTTCTAGATAGTGAAGGTAAGATTACTGCTTTCAGTGCCTCGGGACAAGGCGGTAACATTAAGCTCAATATTCAAGATTCTTTATTATTGCGTCACGGTAGTGCCATTACCGCAGAAACTACAGGAACTTTTGCTAACAGTCAATCTAGTATTAATGGCGGTAACATAACTATCAATGCCGATCTAGTCACTCTTTTGAAAAACAGTCAAATCAATGCTGATGCTTTTGAGGGGAATGGCGGTAATATTAATATTTTGACCCAAGGTCTTTTTGTGGCTCCTGACAGTCAAATTAGTGCTAGTTCCCAGTTTGGTTTGGATGGTACAGTTGACATTGAAACCATTAATAGCGATCGCCAAATTGAATTAACCCCTCTACCTAAAAACCCTATCAATGCTAACCAAACGATTACTACTGGTTGTAGTGCTAGAAGTGATTTTGCCATAGTAGGAAAAGGCGGTTTACCAGAAAATCCTACTCAAAACATCAGAGGCAATACGGTATGGAATGATTTACGTCTTATTACCGTTAATAAAGATATTGTTAATAAAGATACTATTTCTTCCACTAATACAAGTCCAACTACAATTAGCAAAGCTGAAACAATTATTGAAGCCCGGGCTTGGAAAATTAATGAAAACGGCAATCTTGAGTTAGTAGCGACTAATAATGATTATCTTTCTCTGAGAGGAAATCAAACTAATTGCAATAAGAAATAAAATTAGAGTAATTGTTTCTTGTCTAAATGTCTATAATTGAGGAGATTAGAACCAAATTTGAGGCTCTAATTCCCTAGATGGACGAAAGACTCAGATGTTTGTGGGCAGGTTATGAAGCACCCTAATTAACAGCGTCTCTTTTACAAAAAACTACTCCCTTGGAAAAAAGCCATTTTGAACGTTCTCTAAACAAAATTCAACAAGACGTTTTACGGATGGGAACTCTTGTCGAGCAATCTTTTCGCATGAGTCATCAATGTTTGTTTGAACGAGACATAGATGCTGCGAAGAAAATTATTGATCTCGATAAACGCATTGATCGATATTATCGTCAAATTGAACTTGATTGCGCCACCCTCATGACTCTGCAAGCTCCTGTTGCCCAGGATTTACGTTTTTTAAGTGCTTTAATGCAGTTAGTTCGAGATTTAGAAAGAATTGGGGATTATGCTCAAGATTTAACCGAAATGGCGGTTAAATTAGTTAAATATCCCCCTCAGTCTTATTTGAGTGAAATTGCAATGATGTCAGAACACGCTCAGTTGATGCTAGCTACTAGTCTAGTTGCTTTAGCCGATTTGGATGCGGAAACAGGAAGAAGCATTAAAAAACTTGATGATACGGTAGATATCGCTTATGAGAGCATCTACAAGAAATTAGCTTATCAGAGAGATATTCCAGGGGTAGTTGAACCGATTTTATTGTTGGGTTTAATTATTCGTCACCTAGAAAGAATGGCCGATCATGCTACCAATATAGGTCAGAGAGTCGCTTATATAGTGACTGGGGAAAGGAAGTAATTGAAAGCTCTTAGCCTTTAGCTATTAGCCATTAGTAACAAGTTAAAGTTAGGTACCATTTGTCAATAATATTAATAATATTAATGAGAAAATTCTCATCATAATCTCATGAGTGAGCCACTGGAGAATGTTATCTTACTATAGCAATATAAATACTCCTTTTGAATTTTCTAAACAATTAACCTATGGATCGCATTATTATTGCTGAAGACGAAGAGCGTATAGCTGCATTTATCAATAAAGGTTTACAGAAAAATGGCTATCATACTGCGATCGCCAAAGATGGAGAACAAGCGTTGCACCTGGCTCGCAGTGAGGAATTCGACCTGCTGCTGCTGGATTTAGGATTGCCGATTAAAGATGGTTGGACGGTGCTAGCTGAATTAGAAGCCAGTTCCCATGATTTAGCAACTATTATTGTTAGTGCTCAGGATGATCCATCAACTCATCTACCAAGATTTCGCAATCGGATTATAGATTATATTAGTAAACCTTTTCGATTTGCTGATTTACTTGAGCGAATAACAATCTGTTTAAGACAAGACAATAGTATGTCTTCCAGTACTAGGGTTTAACCGCGAGAGAACCTTAATTATGAGTAAACTATAGATAAACTATATATAGGGTTTCCCTTATGTATAAGCAGCAACTTAATCTATAAAGAACATTAATCAATGGCTAATCTGGACTTGCGGACGACAAAAGCAACAACTCAGCAACTTTATGTTGATCAGCATCCTTTCAAAGATAGTGCTTTGGGCTTAGTCTCCACTAAAAGCTTTCCTGCGATCGTGGGAACAGCAGATATGATGCTCAAATCGGCGGAAGTCACAATGGTAGGGTATGAGAGGACAGGTAGTGGACACTGTACTGCTGTAGTGAGAGGAAATATAGCAGATGTCAGATTAGCGGTAGAAGAAGGAGCAAAAACTGCCGAAAAGTTTGGACAACTGCTCTCAAAATTGGTTATTCCCCGCCCTATGCCTAATTTAGAAGCCGTATTTCCCATTGGCTCTCATTTAGTAGAATTAGCCCAAAAAAGAAGGGGTTATAGTCGCTTAAGTAATCGTTCAATTGGATTGCTAGAAACTAGAGGGTTTCCTGCAATGGTAGGAGCAGCAGATGCTATGTTGAAGTCAGCCGATGTACAGTTAGCTTCTTATGAAAAAATTGGGGATGGCTTGTGTACTGCTATTATTAGGGGTTCAATAGCCAATGTGGCGATCGCGATCGAGGTAGGAATGCAGGAAGCAGAAAGAATTGGGGAATTACACGCTGTAATGATTATTCCTCGACTCTTAGAAGATTTAGAACATACTTTGCCAGTAGCCAGTTATTGGATGGATGAGCCTGAACCTTTACCTGTATTGCTTCCCAACAAGGTTAAAGAGAAGGAAAAAGAACCTATCTTATTGCCTCAAACTGAATCTCAACCGATGCCTTTAAAGAGAATTGTTGAAATTGAAGAATTATAAATCTAACCTTATTAAGATATTTAATAAGATAGGAATAAGATAGGAAAGAATGAGGCGGGCAATGCCCACCCTCCGATTTTATCTTCTTCTGAAACCTCCTCTACTACCAAAACCACGAGTTCGGATACCTGAACTTCTGCTACCAAAGCCACCACGACTGCTACCAAAGCTACTACGTGGAGAAGATTTGGCTCTAGTTTTGCCTGAAGATCTCAGAGTACTAGAACCTACTCCCGAACCTGTAGCACGATTACTGCCAGTTGTGGGTTTAGTGAATCTATCAGAAGTCCTAGTACTTCTCACGCTACCTGTAGTACGCAGAGTTTGGCGATTTTTAACTGCTGCTGGAGGAGCATTATAACGTTCTTGATAACGGTCAACCGCTTGAGAATAGCTACTACCATAACCACCATAGCCAGTGAGGACACCACCTGGTTGATACACAGGAGGGACATAGTATTGGGGTCTAAATAATAAACTACCTATAGCTTGTCCTGCTAGCGCACCAGCAAAAGGAGTCCAGAAATTAGATTCTCTTCTGACTACTACTGTTTCAGTTTGACCAGTTTGAGGATTGGTTTGAGTTTCTGTGACATTATGAACATACTCGATTTTAAAATCTTCCGTTATGTACATCACAGGTTGATTGTTATCTACTTTAAGATAACTTTTTTCTCCTTGGGCAATTTCCTCATCACTCAAACGAGCCATTTGAATATTAGCAGTCCGGAGAATAGGAGGAGTTCCTGGGGGTGTATTGAGCAGCATTAGGCTATATTCCCCAGTTGCATCATCATAGGTAGCCTGTTGTATGGGATACTTCCCATCACTAATAGAATTGGGAATAGAAGCTACATTATTTTTAAATTCTTGCTGTGGTTGATTTACTGTCGTCGAACCACAAGCGATCGCTGTCCAACAGAGGGACAGAGACATAAAAACGACTAAAATTCTGCGTAACATAAAACAAAAAAGTCTTTTATTCTATCTGTTTTTGATTGTAGAACTTTCCTCAAATCAAAGACTTACGGTTATTACCCAAAAATCATAGGTTTAAAGCAGATTAAGCTAATAGCTAATAGCCATTAGCCATTAGCTATTAGCTGCTCAGGAAAAGAGCTTCCCGCCTTTCAAGGCGGAGATTTTTACCCTTTACAAAGGAAGTAACTCAGGAAAATTTGCTAGTAACTGGTCGTTAGTGAGTTCCTCTCCCAATTGTGCTGGGGAAAAATGAATTTGAATGGCTCGTAATCTTTCTTGATAATGGAGATTAATCAGAGCTTTGAGTCCGTATTCAAGAGCTTCCATATTTGCTAAATTGGTTTCAAGATCGGGGGATTCCCCTTCAAAAGCAACCCCTAGCATCACTACGATATTACGGGTGATTGGTACAGTTAAGGAATCTTCTTCTGTGAGGGGTTCACTAAGACTTGGTTCACTAAGATATCTTTGAGCAGAATCCGTAAATATCTCGTTTACATAGTCTCCTGCTTCTCCTTCATCCCAAAATACTTCCCCTTCATTTCCCGCAGATTGCCAATAGGTACTCATCTGTAGCAGATTTTGACAAACTGTTACTAACCCCTCTCCCAAGACTTCCATGTCTCCATCTGATTCTATTGCTTCTGTGGCTACACGGTTGAGAACTCCGAGGATGGGTGTCGCCTCCTGTCCTCCTAGATGTATAAAAATGCGACAAACAACAAAACGGGTTTTTCCTGAAAACTTATTCAAGCGATCGCGCCAAGAAGTCATAATTATCTCTACTTGTGACTAATTGTTTTCTCTTAAGAAAATTAGATTATTTAGTGAATTCATTTTAGTGTTTAACGGAACTTTTTATTCTCTCTTAACAACTAAAAACAAATAAGAATCAACACAATCCTATACAAGATGAGAAACACAAAAGAATCGAAAAATCTAGGTGTTCCTGCTTCCGTTAAGTTTTTCTTAATTCCGACTCTGATACTTCTGGTCACTTTTGAGGCGATCGCACTAGCTAGCTGCGATAATTCAACTATGAAAACTACCACTGCTATTGAAAATCAAAGCCCCGATTTACCTGGGAGTGTAGCCAAAGCCGTCCTTGAGGATTTGTCCCAAAAAACCCAAATTCCCCCCAATGAGTTAACCATTACCCAAGCAAAACAGGAACTCTGGTCTAATGGTTGCTTAGATTTAGCCCAAGAAGGGGAGTTTTGCACCCAAGCAATAGTTCCAGGATGGCGGGTTTTTGTTTCTGGAAATGACCAAACTTGGGTTTATCATACCGATCAACAAGGAAGAATGCTTCGGGTTGAACGGTAATCATTGATTATTTGCTACTTGCTACTTAACTAAAACTCCTGGTTCTTTTTGAATTGGTAACACATCCAGAATATCTGTCTTGGCGCAATACTCTAGGTCTTCATGGCAATTAAGTCTTAAAAGACGTTGACCGTGGCTACATTTATGGAACAAGGGTAAAAGATTGTCTTGCCATTGAGAATAAAGGGAAAATGCCCCAATTACCTCGTCATTTCCCGCGATCGCTTCTAAAGACATCTTACCTTGTTTGATCAGTAAATCAGCGATCGCTCCACCACAAGCGGTATCTTCTAGAGAATAACTCCCTTCCCATCCCGAACCTACTAACCATACAGTTTCGGGTTGTTTGTCTAACAAATAGTTAACAACTACTTGACGATTGACTTGGGCAGCAGTAATAACAATAGGTGCTTGTGATACTCTTTGAAGGGCGCGAGTCCCATTAGTTGTAGTAAGAAATAGGCGTTTACCTGCTACTACCTGGGGAACACAATCAAGAGGGGAATTACCAAGATCGAAGCCTGGGACCTTTTCACCACCTCTTTCACCAGCCCGCAAACGTTTATCTGGCAGCCATCTTTCAGATTTTTCCATTAGTATGTCTATGTCACTAAAAGCTTGTACCGCTTCTGCACCAGAATTTAAGGCAGTAGCGATAGTAGTAGTAGCCCGCAAAACATCAATTACAACAGCACAATCAGGGAGGTTATCTTCTGGTGTCCGTTCAGGAGTGTGATAAACAAATAATTTCACTTAATTAAACTTAACTTAAAAAAATCTAAACTTTCGCAATTATACGTTATTTGGTAACTTACGAAAATGTGACTTTCAACTAGATTTAATGTTGTAAAAATTATCTAGAATCTATGTCGTTACTTAAGGAGAAGGGGTTATGATGTTACGCAATTGCTATTGGTTGGGGCTACATCGAGACTGCAAAAATAACCAAGTGATTGTCCCTACTAGCAAGTTGGGGTTTCTCCTAGCTGCGATGATTCCTTTATGCTTCGGGAGTATCTTGCTCTATCCCGACTCCTCTATGGCGCAACGGAGCGATATTAAGCAGCAACATCAAATTACGACTAAGACTATTTACGTCGATCCCAACCGAGGTAACGACACAGCATCAGGAAGTCAAGTTTCCCCTCTAAAAACTATTACCCAAGCTTTGCGAATTGCTCAACCCAATACTACTATTTCCCTGGCTCCTGGTACTTATAGCGAGGCGACAGGAGAGGTATTTCCCCTAATTATCAAAACCAATATTACGTTGCAAGGCACTCCTGTAAGCCAAGGACACAATACAATTATTCAAGGTAGTGGTTCTTTTATCAGTCCCACTGGAGCAGGACAAAATGTTACTATCGCAGCCATTAAAGATGCAGGAGCAATCACAGGAGTAACTGTAAAAAATCCCCATACTAGGGGACATGGTTTGTGGATTGAGTCAGCTAACCCTAAAGTTACCCACAATACTTTTACTCGTAATGGCAATACGGGGGTTTCGGTAAATGGAAAAGGCAACCCTGTAATTGCCAATAACTATTTTTATCTCAATTTAGGTAATGGCTTGTTAGTTTATGGCACATCCCAGCCTCAAGTTATAGATAATGAGTTTGAGAAGACTGGTTTTGGGGTGAGTATTGTACAAAATGCAGCCCCCACCCTAATCGGCAATAGTTTTAGTGATAATCGCATTAGTGTGATTTTCGAGGGTAATTCTCAGGGTATCTTACGGAGTAATAAGATTAATAATTCTTCTGAATATGGATTAGTAGCAATAGCCAATTCTCGCGTTGATTTAGGTACTACAACACAACCAGGAGAAAACACTTTTTACAATAGCGGTAAATTCGATATTCAAAATATTACCAGTAACCCAATTCCAGCAGTAGGAACAGAAGTTACAGGACAAATACAAGGCAATATTGATTTTAGTGGTGCGACAGACTCTCCTGTTATCGCCAGTAGCAAGATAGCAGAAGTAGCGAAAGCCCCTGTAAATGATAGCTTCTCTCGTTTAAGACAATTTCCTCTCAAAGAGCGCAATATTGCTAAACAACCAGATACTAATCCAGATATTAATACTGTTTCTAGTTCTGCCATTGGCAATGAGGAAACCTTACCGCCACCACCAGAAATTACCAATCCTGTAACTAATACTTCTACCAATCCTGTAACTAATACTTCTACTAATTCTGTAACTAATACTTCTACTAAAGAATTAGTTTTTTCTGCTCCTAGTGAGGAAATTGCCCTCGAAAGTAAGACCTTACCTGTACCTAATATCGAGCCTCCATCTTCTCCTTTACCCAACCCTAATAACAATAGACAAATTAATAGTCTATCTGATTTACTTTCTCCCTATAACGCCAATAGCTCTAATAATCGTTCCAGTGCTGAATACCGAGTCTTAGTAGAAGTTGGGAACAACAACCAAGAAGCACAAGTGCGATCGCGATATCCAGAGGCATTTACTACTTTATATCAAGGAAGATCTATGCTACAAGTAGGAGCATTTAGCAATCGTAGTAATGCTGAAACTATATCTCGTTCTTTAGCAGATTTAGGCTTAAAATCCTAC
>JASJEK010000447.1 GCA_030064915.1 Xenococcaceae cyanobacterium MO_234.B1 | reverse complement strand
GCATCCTCTCGCATTCTCTTGTAATACTTGAGAGGAATATTCAAACGCTGTGAGATTTGAGTGTGAGCAACTTCTGTCAGAGAAAAGTCATAAGTATCATCACTACTGGAGTTATCCAATATTAATTGACCGCCGGGGGTCATCTCCATAGTTTCGGTACTGGCAACAAAATCCTTTTTAGCTTGAGACTGACGCTCTAATTCTTGAGCTAATTCGACGAGAGATTTTCCGTTTTTCATAATTTTTTTCGTTTGAATGTAGAGAAATGAGCCAGATTAATCTCTGGCTCAAAACATTAAAATGTCACGAAAGAAATAGCTCCCCTCATCAACATCAAGAGCCAGAACCCTTGTCTGACTCTGATTTTTGATTTCTAAAACTTACATTTCGTCGGGAAACATGATAGTTACAGCAGGAGCAGGATCATCAAAATCTGTTGCACCAACCTGAACGATTAAGGTGTAACAAGGTAGTCCATCTTCATAGAAATCAGGCTCAATCAAGTCATTCTGAATGATCAAGCTAAATTTGTAAGTAGATTCGTTTAATTTGACGCGAGATGGACTTTTAAGGCTCAGTTAAACTAAGCCAGACTGTCACCAGTCCGACTTGTCTTCAAAACCCATCGTGAGACTTTCACCTCAATGGGCTTCTCTGCTATCAGGCTCTTTATGAGTACCCTAAACTAGAGTAGGTATGTCATTAATCCATATCCAATCTTGTTGATTGAATTGTTTTAGGGTTTTTTTCCATTCCTTTTCAGCTTTATGTTGCTTTATAACCTTAAGGTCACTCTTGGTCTTGATGTGATGACAATGTTTGTGTAGAAGTTGACGGTTATCTAGATTATTACTTCCACCAGCTTTTACTGGTTTAATATGGTCGTTTTCTAGTTTGTCTTCTTCTTGAAAAGGAAGTCCACACCAATTACATTTGCCGTTCTGCTTTTTAAGCAAATTGGCGACGGATTTTTTCATTTCAGGATGATTACTCATCCTTTTACCCCAATAGAGAGTATTTCCATCAAAAGGTGAGGCATCACCTTTTATTTTGGTGTGTCTGGTTATTGCTGTTTTAGCGTGACTATGTAACGCTGTTTCGTATTTACCAGTACTTTTAAAGACCCAGTTATCCTGTTTTACCGTTTTCCAGTACTTGTTTGTCACCCAAGTTTTAGATTTTTTGGGGTGTCTTCTGTCAGCCCATCTTCTGATTCTTTTGTGGGTTAAGTGAGTTAATTTTGAGAATATTTCTTTAGAGCAAACCGTTTTAAAGTAGTTGCACCAACCCCTGATAATGGAGTTTAACTTACTGATTAGTACATGTTGTGGGGCAGCACTTAGCCGTTTAGCAGTTTCTGATATTTTCTGATAGTGCCTCCTTACACTTTCAGAAGATGGTTTAATTATAGTTTTGAAACCTAATATTTCCCCGTGTGTATTTTTTCCAGATTGGTATTTCCCCATTTTATATTGTTTGATATCAAATCCTAGAAACTCAAATCCAGGTTTTTTACCATCCAGTTCTTCGAGGGTATGTACAATTGAGGTTTTTTCGGTATTAAGCTCTAAGTCATATTCACTTAACCAGTCGCTAACAATTGCTTGACATAGTTTGATTTTCTCAAGTTCAGGGTGTATAATGACGAAATCGTCTGCATACCTAATTATGGCAGCGTTTTTTAGCCCTTTTACTTGTTTTATGCGGTTTTCCAATCCATGTAAGGCTATATTTGATAATAAAGGGCTTATGACGCCACCCTGGGGCGTTCCTTGTTGGTTTGGAGTCCGTTCGTGTTTAACATAGTCAACAATTTCAGCTTTTAACCAAGCTTTTATTTGTTTCCTGAGTTTGGGAAAAGTATTTATCTTGGCTAATAGTTTCTGATGGTTTATTTGGTCAAAACACTTGCTAATATCGGCATCCAACACGTATTTAGGTTTGAACTTTACGTAATTGAATATTGATTCGATAGCATCGTGTGCGCTCCTTCCTGGTCGAAATCCGAAGGAATTATCCTCGAATAGTGCCTCCCATTCTGGTTCAAGCGCAGCTTTAGCTAGTGCTTGAGCTGCTCTTTCACGCATTACAGGAATTCCCAGGGGTCGCTTTTCTTTTTTACCAGGTTTGGGAATCCATACTCTTCTTATAGGTTTGGATTTATCCCTTAGTTTTAAATCTTCAGCAAGTTTGAAGCGTTGCTTTGGGGTTAAGGATTTGACCTTATCCACTCCAGCAGTCTTCTTCCCTGAGTTATCTTGACTGACCTTTCTGACAGATAATAAACGGTTGTAATAGGAATTAATTAGGGTCTTTTGTAGCCTTCTTCCTTTCCGAACATCACCACTGACATAGGCTCGGTAGATTCTCTTTTGCATCTTGAACACAGCGAGTTGGATTTTACGCCAATTTATTGTGTTCCATTCCACAGTATTTAATTGTAAATCTGTCTTAGACATATTCAATGTTACTCAATCACTACTTTCCTGAAAACAGTGGGTACGTCAGCATATCTTTGGCATTACCCTTCCCTACCTTTGTTTCAGTAGAGCGATACTCGTCATTTCGAGTTAAAGCGTTGGCTTCTTACCCAATCCTTCTCCTCTAATAACCTCTTATTTCTAAGGGAGGTTGCATCTTGGTTGACTACTCTGGTTTTCGACCAATTCCAGAGAGTTATTAGAGGTTTTTCTCGTTCCGAATACTCTGTTGGTTTGAATCTTTAGGATGCATCTTTTCACCGACTGCGATTAGTGTTGGCTACTAACGCTACAATTTAGTAGCAATCTTATGCAGTTTTACCTTTTGGTTACAGCCTATCAGTTCTGTTTTGGCTGTTTGACATTGACGATGATTATGACTTTACCATTCCATCGAGTTTTATCACGATGGTCGTGGTGCTTTGAGCTTACGCTCTATCCTTAGAATTCTTGCTAGAGGCAAACCAGTTCAGACTACCAGTTAATACCCCATTTAACCCCGCTTCAGGTTTTGATGACCATTCGCGAACCTGGGGGTTATGCTTTCACTTCCAACACCCAAAGGATAGGACTTGAGGATTTGAACTTTTATTAATATTTAGTACCTTATTACAGGCTCTCTCACCTACACAGAGTATTCAGTTGTCAAGGTTCATTTTTTTAACCTATTTGGGGGTTATATTAATTGTTAATAATCCCAAACGTTCGGTCTTAAACCTAGCTAGTACCATATAGTTTGCACTATTTTTGTACTAAACGAGTCGCACTGTAGCAGATGTCCCAGACAATTCCCCCACAATCATCGCTATTGCCTAAGAGACTACCGACTTTTCGGGTGAAGTAAACGGGATATTTGAACAATCTGCAATCACTAGGGTAAAGCTCAGAAATACAAACTTGTTCGCCATCAGCAATGGCTTGTTTTCTGGTGTAAGTAAAGATAACGTTTGATTCGTCCATAATTTGTTGCGTAATAATTTAATGTCTGCGAGAAAAACAGCGAAGCTAGACAACAAAAATCCCTCATCCAAAAGGACAAGGGGAAAACTGAGGTATGCTTTTTTTGGAACAAGCAGGAACTAACCAAGCCGATTTTCCACAGAGGAATTAGGGAAGCTCTGTTAATCACTGGGCTACAGGAGAGGATTGATTCAAGAGATATTCTCGATGACCAAAAGCCCAAGCTGTATAATACATTAAAAACTCTGGTAATTGAGCTTCTTTGCCTTCTAATCCGTGTTTTAGCCCTAATTCGCTTATATTTGTCCCCCCAGATACAGTAGCTTCTATCTTGAATGGTTCTTTCTGGACTACGTTCGTGTTGGGAAATGTTTTATTCTTCATGATGGAGATCTGTTTCTTTGTAGTAATCAGCGATCGCATACTTCGAGAAAGGCGCACCGCGTAGCGGATCTCTTCGAGATCGCTATATCTATTAGCCTGTTAAAAGAAAAGAGTCAGAAATTCAACCTGACCCTGGAGCAAGGACTAAAACCAATCAGGATTATCAGGAGCAATCCGAACCAAAGCTTCCTCTTCCAACCAAATCAGTTCCTTAGTACCATGAGAGCAACGGATACCATACTGCCAATACGGTTGACTGAGCAGTTCCCCTGATGGGGTTAGAGAATCAACTAAGGATGAGTCGAGGGAGAGTATTATCTCTCGCCCCTCTCATTTAGATCTGGGCGTGCCTCTTTCGATGCACCCAGCTCCCGAAACTCTTAGTCGTAACTTTTGCTCATGTGGATGTATTGGTGACAAGATTGGTGTATTGCTACAAGGTTGTCTCGTTTCCAATTCTCATGATTTCCATCGGCATGGTGTAGATGTACTCTCTCTTCACTTGTAAACTTTAGTCCACAAGCTGCACATGAATGGTTTTGCCGTTTTAAGGCTTTTGAGGTTTGACCGTCATAGAGTTTGCTGTTGCGCTGACTCCAATAGGTTAAGTCTCCGTCGAAAGGTGATTTCTCACCTTTTACGTTGGCGAATTTGTTTTCGGAGTAAGGTACTTTCGGGAATGCCTGGTCTAATAGTTTCTTACTAGAGTAGCGATTCTGATTTTCCTCTTTATTAAACACCTTAAATGCTCTGCTTTCAATGAAATATAGGCTATTTCTAGCTCCGTCCATTTTGCAGTAGCGGTGATAATTCCTCCAACCTCTCACGATGGGTGCTAGTTTCTTAGCTTTTACCACCGCACCATAATTCGAGTTGTTGATAATGGCTTTGACTTTCTTCCGAAAAGCTTTGTAATTGTCCACTGAAGGACGACTTCTAAACTTTCCGTTTTTTTGAACTCGGAAATTCCAGCCCAGGAAGTCAAATCCATCTGTCGTTGCTGTTAGCTTGGTCTTTGGTTCACTGATTTCCATACCTCTTTGGGCTAGAAATTCTTTAACTTCTTCAAGTATTTTGTTAGCATCGTCTTGTGGTTTAAGGATAAACACCATATCATCGGCGTACCGAATTGATTGATGAATTTCCTCTATTCCGTTAAGTGCTATGTTGGCAAGTATTGGTGAACATAGAGTAGGCACAAAGCGCACCTTCCAATCTTGCGATTGATGTGTTTCTTCATACCTCTCCCCAAACCGTACGTGACAATTTCTCGTCATACGGCTTTCCATCATTGTTACCTCCGAC
>JASJEK010000446.1 GCA_030064915.1 Xenococcaceae cyanobacterium MO_234.B1 | reverse complement strand
ACCCATTGCAGAAGTTAAAAGCTACAATGCACAACAACTTTATCGCAGTGTGCAAAAGATAGATTGGTCACAATATCTGCATCCTAAAATGACCCTAGCTGTCAATTGTACAGGAAAAAATAAGCAGCTAAATCACAGTCATTTTACAGCTTTACAAATTAAAAATAGTCTTGTTGATTGGCAATATAAAAAATACGGCAGACGCTCTGATATTGATGTAGAAAATCCTGATTTATTAATTAACGGTCATATTAACAATAATAAATGTACTATTAGTTTAGATAGTTCTGGCTCTAGTCTGCATCGTCGTGGTTATCGCCCAGCTATGGGATTTGCTCCCTTAAAAGAAACTCTAGCTGCTGCTATAATTGCTATGACAGAATGGACTCCTGATTTAGCTTTTTTTGACCCTCTTTGTGGTTCAGGAACTCTACCCATAGAAGCAGCTTTAAAAGCTTTAAATATTGCTCCTGGTTTATATCGAAACAAGTTTGGCTTTGAATCTTGGTTAGATTTTGATTTATTACTATGGGAAGATGTAGTAACTGAAGCCAAAGAACAACAATTATCAGTAATTCCTGCACCAATTTGGGGAAGCGATCGCAATTCTGAGATAATAGAACAAGCTCAAGTTAATGCAACAAATTGTGGTGTTGAGGATAAGGTTTTATTTACAACCCAGGAATTATCTAATGTTACGCCACCAGCAGATAAAGGAGTAATTGTCTGTAACCCTCCCTATGGACAACGTTTAGGTAAAGAAGCAGAATTAGTTGAGCTTTATCAACTTTTAGGAGATATTTTTAAGCAAAGATTTACGGGATGGACGGCTTATATTTTAACGGGTAGTCAAGCTTTAACTAAAAAAGTAGGATTGAGAACTTCTCGAAGGATTAAAGTTTATAATGGGGCGATACCTTGTACTTTACTAAAATACGAGCTTTATTAATTAGGGTTTGCTGAAAAAGTCATAATTCTCGGTTCTGATAGGGGTTAGGTTTTAGGTGGTAGGTGAATCTTTATTAGTCAACTCTGTTTTTAAGCCCCTTCCACCACCGTCAAAACTCCACTTCTCGAACTAGACGAGGTTAGTTACCCCATTGCCTCTTGTAGCGCAGTGACTAATTCTGCTTGAGTACAAGGTTTTGTTACATAAGCTTTTACCCCTTGTTTTCTTGCCCATAGAAAATCAACATATCTATTTTTAACAGTACAAGCAATGATAGGAATATCGGCAGTTTCAGGATTTTTTTTGAGTTGTCGGCAAATATCTAACCCCCCCATCTTGGGCATCATCCAATCAGTAACGATGGCATCAGGTTTAGTTTCTAAAATTTTTGCGATCGCTTCCTCTCCATTGGTCGCAGTAATGGTGTTATAACCAGCATTGGTTAAATAGTTGGCTATCCAATCTAATTCGGATTGTAAATCATCAACAATTAAGATAGTTTTCATTATTTTTATTAGTAAATTTTTATTAGTAAGCTTGGCTAATCTTGAGCGCAAAAAAACTATTTATTTTTTACTATAATAACTACTTTAAGATTAAGTCTTGAAAATTAAATTAAGTAATCTCTTAAGGGCGAAAGGAACTTGGAATAGGTCTAAAACACTGATTAAGTAATCAAGAGCCACAAATAAATTTCTTGAGTTGGGGAGTTGGGAGTCGGTAAAAAGCTAATTTTCACGACTCCCCACTCCCCAAAAACGATTTCTGTACTCAATTAACCATTACTAAATTGCTACTAAATTGCCGATCTAAATCCTCTTCTAAGGGTGTAACCTGGTGGAGAGGGGGCTTGAATACTTAAGTTTTTGGTCTGGGTTTTTATCTTTGGACAATAGAATCTCCCTTCCACCCCTGTCCTCTTTAAAACTTTAAAGTTGCTCAAAGGGCATCAACATCAGTATTTATACGGAAAAAAATCCGTATTTCCACGGAAAAATTAGTAATTTTTGGGTAGAAATTTTTCTGGGATAATAATCTCTTTATCCCACCTTCCGCACGTCAAAATGTAGCACAAAAGATTACTTATTCTGCTCAAAATAAGGAAACAAAATGTGTAATTAATTTTGCTTAGGTACTTACTTAAGATGCTTTTCAATAATTTCCATCAATCCTTGTTGAGTAAAAGGTTTAGTTAAATAATCTGTTGCTCCAGCTAGTTTAGCTCTAGCTTTATCAATTAAGCCGGTATTTCCTGTAACCATAATAATCGGAGTCTGATTACAAGTCTCACTACCTTTTAATAACCCACATAGCTTATAACCATTAATTCTGGGCATACTAATATCTAGCAAAATCAAGTCTGGCTTGATGCGAAAAATCATAGATACAGATTGCACAGGATCATTTATGACTGTAACTTCAAACCTTTCTTGATTAAGAATACGTTTCATTTCTTTTAAGATGCTGGGACTATCATCAATACATACTATTTTCCAAGTTTTAATAGCAGTAACTTTTGTTTTTTCACTTCTAGTAGATGGAGCAACTTGAGATGAATGCTGAACAATTGTTTTAGGTCTAGGAATACTGGGTAATTGATCGAAAGGTGGTCGAGCATTGCGTAAAGAAATTATCTTATTGTCAATATATGGAGATAAAACTTGTGCTACATGAAGCTCATCTTTTTGCAGAAATAGTGATAGTTGACGAATGCTAGTGCGTCCCCGTACTATCTGGGTTAGCTTTTTCAGGGTTTTATGATTTAATGAACCGGATGTCGGAAGGGGTTTTTGTTCCCAATCAGAAGTAAAATAAGGACGTTGATGGACAGAAACTAATTCAGCACTACAATTTTGCCATTGTCTGAGCCTTGTTTGTTCTACATTCAAACATTTTGATACGCTTAGAGATATAGAATTTCCTAATTTTTCTCGAATCCAAAGAGGGACTGGTTCTTGAGCGTGCCATAAGTAAATACCTCTATTATTGAGCCAAAGACAAGACTCTAGTGCATCTTTAGTTATATGTTCAATAAGTTTTAAACTCTGGGATAGATCGATATGTTTTTCTGTTAGTAGCCAAGAAATAACCTCACTATAAAGATCCTGATTATAAGACTTTCCTTGTAAATAGGATTGCATCGTTAAATAAGATACTGGTAACTGTTTTAAGGCTGTTACAGCTTCTTTTAACCCAAGATAGTGTAAATAATACTTAAGCTGGTCTAACAACTGTACAGAACAGAAAACATAATTTAAATTTCCCTGTTGTAGATAAATTTTCCAAGAAACCAATCCTTCATCAAGTTCAAGACAACCAGAACTATTAGAGTTTGCTAGTCGAGATAATAAATCCTTAGGATTAAGTCTTATGGTTGTTGTCATAATAATATGGTTTTTGTCATATATAATGAGGATTAACTTACCAAAGTTATAGTTGATCAAATAGGTTTATATCTAACAATCTTTATTACTTTATTATCACAATTTTATTCTGTTATTATAATGTGAGCTTGGCAATTAACTAATTGTATTACTCAGATATTTGTTCTCTCTTAAACTACAGTACACGACTTGGCAAAAAAACGAAAGAATAGGAAGTGTAAGGACTAATAAAAGATACTTAAATAACCATATTTTGTGAATAGGTTTCTTAAAGTCATCCAAAATTGCCAAGTCGTGACAGGAGACTTATTGCAGAAGTCGGGAACAGCGCGGGGAGGAGCTTTCCTAGTTAAAAGGTTATGCTTCCAACAGATAACCTCTTGTGATAGGAAATAAACGGGCAAGCGCCAACTCTGTCTCTTTAGAGCAGAGATAAGCTAACTCGGCGGTTAAAACCGCCGTTAAACGTGGTATACTACTCCATAGCCCAGATGTAGGCTTGTCAGTGAGTCGAACTGGGATATACCAAAATGCTAGAAGACACTTTAGGCTCCCCATCCTTACTGTTGGATTAGAATTATTGTACGGCAGCTACAAACCTTGAGCTATAAAGTTTTTATCAAGTTTTATTGTCGAGATTGTCAATTATCCCGAGTGGGATTCATGAGGGGCTACAAAAAACTATGACAAAGATAGGCGTTCAATCTGACATAGATTCACTGCTGCAACCCTTTCAGCATTTTGGCGTTAATCTGGGGTTAGAACGTATTAAAAAACTCCTAGCAGATATTGGCAACCCTCATCATCAAGTACCCATCATCCATGTGGCAGGGACAAATGGCAAAGGTTCGGTATGTGCTTATCTTTCCTCGATCTTAACTCAAGCTGGTTATCGAGTCGGGCGTTATACTTCCCCCCATCTGGTACATTGGACAGAAAGAATTTATTTCAACGAACAACCAATTAAGGAAGCTGATTTAATCGCAGTCCTCAAAGAGATCGCCACAGCTATCACCCCTGAAGGAGAAAGCCCCACCCAGTTTGAAGTAATTACCGCAGCAGCATGGCTTTATTTTGCTCAACAACAAGTGGATGTTGCAGTGATGGAAGTGGGCTTAGGAGGAAGACTGGATGCGACTAATATTTGCCATCGCCCTTTAGTAAGTATTATTGTCTCTATAAGTAAGGAACATTGGCAACGTCTCGGCTCTACTTTAACTGCTATCACTACAGAAAAAGCAGGAGTACTTAAGCCCAATTGCCCAGCAGTAATCGGGAAACTACCACCTGAAGCGGAAGCAGTAGTTAAGAAACGAGTTAAAGAGTTAAACTGTCCTACAGTTTGGGTAGAAAGTGCAACAGAAATCGAACCTAATCTTTCTCCTCATCACCCAGTCACCCAGTCACCCAATCACCCATTCTCTGTAAGGTGGGCGCAATATCAAGATATTGAATATCCCTTACCCTTATTGGGAAAAGTGCAGTTAATGAATTCTGCGATCGCAATTGCTGCCATTCAGGAATTACAAAAACAAGGTTGGGCTATTTCAGAAAATGCCATACAACAGGGAATGGCAAAAACTTGCTGGTTAGGAAGACTACAGTGGACAACTTGGTGCAGTCATCCTTTACTGATAGATGGAGCCCACAATCCAGCATCAGCGATCGCTTTAAGGCAGTATATAGATACTCTACAAAAACCCGTTACGTGGATTATGGGGATACTCTCAACTAAAGATCATCAAGAGATTTTCCAGGCTCTCTTGCGCCCAGGTGACGCTTTACATCTTGTTCCAG
>JASJEK010000445.1 GCA_030064915.1 Xenococcaceae cyanobacterium MO_234.B1 | reverse complement strand
TGATAAAGTGCAAGAAATAAGCTTCTCTACCTTCATTCCCCATGCACTTTGAGATTGTCTAGATTATTCTGATTACCTCTTCTGACGACTGACATCACGACTTCTGACTTCTGAACCTCGCCAAAAAACTTTTTCAGCAAACCCTAATTAGTCCCTTTCTTTTATTTCATACCGTTTCGATTTAAGTAGTGGCAAGGCAAGCCTTGCCACTACAGATGGTTGACGTGGAGACGGGAAGATTGATTTGTAGCGTTAAAGCGGGATATCAGAGTAAATCTAGAATGATTTAGGGGCAATAATTACGGCACTTCTAGCTGGTAGTCTCAGTTGTAATATGTTATCTTCGACACCTTGCTGCCATGAAAGCTCCCCTTCCCCATACACAAGTTGACTCGATTGAATTTCTAAATGATTAACTGAGACTTCAACCCTAATAGGATTTATCTTGGTATTAACTGCAATAATGACAGTCTCTGAATCTAAAATACGAGCAAATATGTAAGTATGATCTTGGGCATATAACATCTCGTATTTGCCTGTACGTAGAGCAGGATATTGATGGCGTAGCGCAATAAGTTGTTTAAATTTATTTAGGGTTTCTAAGTCCCAACTGGCTTCTGAAGGGAAACCACGACGACAATCAGGGTCTTTCCCTCCGATTAAGCCTACTTCATCTCCATAGTAAATACAAGGCGCACCAGGAAAAGTAAGTAATAACACTGTAGCAAGATGAACACTAGCTTGATCTTCTCCTACAGCAGTGAGTACTCTGGAGGTATCGTGACTGTTAAGTAAATTGAGTTGAGTTAGCTGTATTTCCCAAGGGTATAAGTCTAGTAAATCTTGAATTCTGAGGGCATAATCTGAGGCATTTAGGGCAGGATAAGGGGTATAGTGGGGCTGGATATATTCAGGCATAAAGCGATCGCCTGCGGTAAAAGCAATAGTAGGTTCAGCAAAACGATAGTTCATCACCCCGTCAAATTGGGTCCCATCCAGCCATTGACTAGCATCTGACCAAATTTCTCCTACGATGTAGGCTTCGGGGTTTATTGCCTTAACGCGATCGCGGAATTCTTGCCAAAAGCCAGGGGTTGTAACCTCATTGGGCACATCTAACCGCCAGCCATCAATCCCTTTTTCGAGCCAATATTCCCCAATTAGCATAATATATTCTCTAACTTGGGGGTTATCATGATTAAACTGGGGTAGAGCGCGGTTTCCTACCCAAGAGGTATAATTAGCTGGATTACTACCATCATAGGCAGATAAGGGCCAAGATTCGACTTTAAACCAATCTAGCCAAGCTGAATCAGTACCATTTTCGAGGATATCGTTAAAGAAGAAAAAACCTCGACTTGCATGATTAAATACTCCATCGAGGACGATCTTAATGTTTCTTTGGTGGGCTGCTTGAATTAGTGCGTCAAGAGCCACATTTCCTCCCAACATCGGATCGACTTGATAGTAGTCATGGGTATGATAGCGGTGATTAGAAGCAGATTGAAAGATGGGAGTGAAATAAATGGCATTGATACTCAAATCTTGGAGATAATCTAGTTTCTCAATAATTCCCCACAAATCCCCTCCTTTGTAACCAGCGTAAGTGGGTTTAGCATCCCAAGGTTCTAGATTAGAAGAGCGCCACAATCTAGGATGAGATTTTTGGCTTTTACTAAAGCGATCGGGGAATATTTGATAAAAAACGGCATTTTTTACCCAATCGGGAGTTTTAAAATTCATGGTTTAAACCTCGTCTATTGCGAAAAGTGGAATTTCTAGGTAGGTAATAGGTAATAGGTAATAATGTTTTATCTGTAGTAGTGATTGTTTAGTACATTTTCCCAATTCCCAATCCCTAGTCTCCAGTTCCAATCACCGATAAACTATGTATCTCATAAGTTTGATAATTGCTATATATTGGTTTGGGACTAGCAAAATTTTCAGTCTACATCATGAACGGAGAAAACCCAAGACTACTTAAACAAGTCAGAATTTTGGATGCTGTGCAAAATGTTGATCGGGTTGCAGATGTACTGATAGTTAACAATCGAATCGAATCCATAGAAACTGTTATTACTGCTCTTCCTAATGATACTCAAATCATAGATGCTCAAGAGTTAATTTTAGGAACAGGACTGTGTGATCTTTATAGTCATAGTGGAGAACCCGGGAATGAAGCTAGGGAGACTTTTCAATCTCTTGCTGCTAGTGCTGCTAGTGGTGGATTTACCCAAGTGGTTTTATTACCAGATACTAACCCTCCCTTGAGGGATCCTGAAGTTCTAGCCTCAGTCCTTCATAAAACGCAACAAATGACCCAAGGATTACCCCAAATCCACTTTTGGGCTACTTTATCTCAGCGAACTTTATCTAACCACAGTAATACAATCCAAATGACGGAGTTAGCTGATCTTAAAGATTATGCTATTGGTTTTACGGATCAGTTTACTCTTAGCAATCTCTCTTTTCTGCGACAAGTATTAGAGTATGTCAAACCGTTTAACAAACCCATTGCTATTGGGCTATCTGATAATGAATTAACTAATCAAGGAGTAATTAGAGAAGGTGCAAACTCCATTCGTTACGGTTTACCAGGGAATCCTGGTTATTCAGAAGCTTCAGCGATCGCAGCAGGTTTAGAAATTATTGACAGCATCAAAACACCGGTACATCTGATGCGAGTTTCTACGGCTAGGGGAGTGGAATTAATTGCTGATGCGAAACAGCGTGGAGTCCCCGTTACTGCTAGTACTACTTGGATGCACTTGCTATTTTCTACCGCAGATATTGCCAGCTACGACCCCAATTTACGCCTTGAGCCACCTCTGGGCAACCCAGAAGATAGATTAGTCCTAATTGACGCAGTGAAACAGGGTATTATAGATGCGATCGCAGTAGAGCATCAAGCTTATACCTATGAAGAAAAAACCGTTGCCTTTGCTGAAGCACCCCCAGGAGTGGTAGGTTTAGAATTAGCCTTACCCATACTGTGGCAAACATTTGTTGCTATTGATCAATGGTCGGCTCTAGAATTATGGCAAGCTTTAAGTAGTCGTCCTCGCATTTGCTTGAATCAAAATCTTTCTAGCATTCAAAGTAATCAAGCTAATGAATTAGTTTTATTTAATCCTCAAAAATCTTGGAAGTTAGATCCCGATAATCACAAGTCTTTAGGGGCTAATACTCCTTGGTGGGGCAAAACTATTACAGGAAGATGTTTAGAAACTTGGCATTGAAGTTGTTGAGTATTATGATCATCAACCCATACTAATTGTAAAAAATACTGCTACACTTCAAAATCTGTTGCCTGTTCCTTGTTCCCTTTTCTAACCGAAGTGTAGCCATCTTGAACGAAATTGCTCTGAGATTAATTAAAAATATATTGTTCTTAAATAGACTAAATACTATAGTTATTTTCTTTTAATAGTTTTTTATCTATAATAAAAATCACATCAAGCACAAAATATATTTCAGCAATAGTAGTAAGATGATTCAGAATATTGACCAAGGGTCAGAGCAGGCTCCGTCGTTTCACAAGTCCCCGTTCCTTGAACTTGGTTCAAGCACTCGTGACGAACGTGGCAGAGTAATCTCTGACCTTCAATCGAACTCCACTACTCAATGGGAAGCCAACACCATATACTATGAATTTTCGGTTGCTGTTGCCCCTAAACTCCCCAAAATTCCCTGCATAACTTTTGATCGAGAACTTCATCAACAAGAAACTACGGCAATTATTCCTCTAGATTTATCCCCACAGCTACAATCTATTGCTCCTGCTACTACCCCTGTAATCAGTGCTTATTTTTTACATATCTGTCCTCAGGAAAGTCTCAAGACAAATTCTCTGGCAACGGCGCAACTTTTTTACGTGATTAGAGGTAGAGGAAAAACCGAAAGCGAATACGGCACTATGGAATGGTCAAAGGGTGATTTATTCACTTTACCTAGTTGCGGTGAAGTAATTCATTCTTCTAGCGAAGATACCGCTATTTATTGGGTAACAGACGCAGCATTAGTTAATTATTTAGGAGTTAGACCCACAAAACCGCGTTTTCAACCTTGTTTGTATCCAGGCGATCGCATTTTTTCAGAATTGAAGCAAATCGCCCAAGAGCCAGGAGCAAGCAAGCGGAATCGAATTGGGGTACTTTTTGGCAACAAAGCAACTCAATTGACCTGTAGTTTGACCCATACTCTCTGGGCTTTGATGGTCTATCTACCTGGAGGAACGGAACAAAAACCCCATCGTCATAATTCTGTAGCACTCGATCTAGTAATTGATGCTCCTGAGTCTGCATATACTTTAGTTGGCAAATCTTTGGATGCAGAAGGCAAAATTGTTAATGGGGAGCGGATTTACTGGAAGTCGGGGTCTGTTTTTGTCACTCCTCCTGGGCTGTGGCATTCTCATCATAACGATTCTGACCGAGATGCTTTTATCCTTCCCATACAAGATGCAGCTTTTCAGTCATACATGCGAACCCTGAATCAACGTTGGAGTTATACTCTAAATGGTTGAGATCTGGACTTTTTTGAAGGACTGAAAATTCCAACTCAGTAGGCTCTCCAATTTCTTCTTGTGTTTTGTATTGGCTTGATCAATACAGTCGGCAATGGCACTCTTGAAGGAAGCAAAATCTTCGTAATTCCACCTTCAGTAGCGCACTAAACACAAACAGGAGATCGCCTTCTCTCAAAAAAGTCCAGTATTCATCCGCTCGAAGTATAACATGAGCTAACAAGGTTAACGATTCTGAGTTCGACAGAGAGAGAGCACTACTAACTCCAAACTCAGGTTAAGATAGGGAATAACCATAGTCAAAAATATTTATTACCGAGGTCAATATTCCCTACAATCATCATCCAGAATATCTACGCCGCTCATTCCCCAGCGATTTTCTTCCTCCCATTAGTCGCTGGATAACTTTTGGCGGTTTGCTGCTTCTTGGTACTGTTGGTACATTTGTTGGTATTATTGCCCTTACTCCTTACACAGTAATGGTAAAAGCCCCTGCTCGGATTCGTCCCAATGGAGAACTGCGTATCGTTCAGTCGCCAGTCAAAGGCAAAGTAAAAAGTATTCAAGTTACTAGTAATCAGGTGTTAAACAAAGGGGATGTTATTGCCTACA
>JASJEK010000444.1 GCA_030064915.1 Xenococcaceae cyanobacterium MO_234.B1 | reverse complement strand
TTTTTCCTTCAAAACCCATACCCTGTAAGGCTTTAGCTGTCCGAGGAGTTCTGAATTTTAGCAGATCGTCAATCCATCTATCCGAGTAACTCATTGAACTCATTTGGTATTGTGATTAAGCTATAGAATTATGCGATCGCTCCTTGTAACTAAATTCAGAGTGAATCCTTGATTTGAAAGATTTAACTAGTTGTTATGTTGTGCCTAGAACACCCATTCAGTAATGCCAAAAACTACTTTTTCGGATATTCAGCTAACGAAATCTCGGCTTTTGAAAACTCCCGAAATCCCAGATTTGGACTGGATTCTGAATACTGAATCGGTGTTCTAGTTTTTTTATTGGTGTTCTAGTTTTTTTATTGGGGAATAGCTATTTACAGAATCTTTACTTGTTGATAAAGAGTTGATGAAGTTGGGTGTAAATATTCATTTTTACTGCCTGATTGGGACAAAATTGGGACATAAAGTAAATCTCAACTTTGTTTCAAAGTACTAAGCGGATTGGTAAAGTGCCTGCTTTTGAGCGGTGGCGTAGGTTTCAATTAAGTCGGGATGACAGGATTTGAACCTGCGGCATCCTGCTCCCAAAGCAGGCGCGCTACCAAGCTGCGCTACATCCCGTGGTTAATAAGGCTTACAACGACATAAATACGTTCTAATATCTTACCAACTCCATTAGAGTAACATATTTCTACATCAATCGATTGTTGAGTTCTCCGCATGTTAAAACAACGCGGATTCTATAAGGAAGTTACGAAGCGGTCTTCAGACACGCTTCTTCACATCTTATTCGATACAATTTACTCAAGTCACTGAATACTTTGTATCGATGTGGGCGACTCAAAACGCCCCTAGTGACCTTGGCTAAAGATACATTTTTTAGCTGTGTCATTACTTTTTTGCGGATGATATTTGCTGCACCAAGACAGTCAGAATTTAGCCAAATTCCGTCATCGGTTAAATAACCACCACGACCAAGATTATTTAGCTTGCCTTTGATTTTTTTACCTCTTTTTCCAGTAAATCTATGCTCCCTTTCAGATTTTTCACCAAAGGTCGGAAGCACATCATTATACCAACTTGCGTTCTAAAGTGTAATTTTCAAAATCTGAGTGAATCGGGAATAGCTTATCTCGCTGATATACCAGACTGGGAGTCTTAATTCAAAGTTACGTTTCTGAACGCAAGTTGGTATTAGCCAAGAAATTTGACTTGCTAGTATAACTTTCCTCAGTAGTTATGAACTGAATACCATGCTGTATTGCTAGCTGTTCAATCCTATCTTTAATTGCTGCATTGGGAATAGTTACGAATTCTTGGTTAGCCTTTTTGTTCATCTGAGAACCATTTTTTATCCCTTGATTCCAGCCATGAACGATAGTACCAACATTGTTATTTATGCACCAAGAGACTATAAAACGGGCTGTTTTATTTCGGATATCTCGAAATTGTCTATTTCTCTTTTCAGATAGTGCAGCAAGTTCATCATCCCAATAAGCTTGAGGCTTACCTTTCTTTAATGCTGCTACTCTTTTGTTGTACCACTGATTAATTGATTTAATCTTTTGAGACAGTTAGAAAGTATATTGAGAACCAAAAAGGAAAGTAAGATACATGGGGCTAAAACCCCGTTTCGCAAGGGGCTGTGGCGCGAACCTGCGTCGCGACGGGGGTCTAGAGTTGCGGAATTCGATTCCGCAACCGCCCCCTCCCCTTGTAAGCCCCGCTCCACTGCCAGCCGTTAAAACGGACGCAGCTTATCTCCCTCAACTTATTTAAGGTTTTTCTGGGCAAAATCTGGGCTTTACCCATGTTTTCAGAAAATCAATCAAAAGTACGTATTGGCAAAGTTTCTATAGATATCATACCAAATCCGTTTTAGATAGTATCCTTATCCTGATAGTCTGCTTTCGCCGACTTTGCTTGTCTAGCACCAGGTTTTAACCTGTCAACATAAGTATGTTTTGGTAATCGGATTTAGTAATAACTCCTAGACTGTTAATCCCTGATTACCCTGACATGGTTTATATTAATTAACAAATAAACATCATAATCTAGGTATCAAACATTACATACTTTCCCCGACATTAAGCAAAAAATACATTTAATAACTCGCGACTATTGAATCCTATGGTCAATTTAGACATTAATAATATCAATCAGGCACAATTAGACAAACACAATTTAGAAACTTTTCAGTCTCCCAGTAATGCTGATTTTGCGAGAAGACATATCGGAGTTAGTCAAGCTGAAATTGACCAAATGTTAGCAGTCTTAGGAGTCGCAAGTTTAGATGATTTGATAGATAAAACTGTTCCTACTGCTATTCGTCTCGATCGCCCGTTACAATTACCAACAGCTTTAAGTGAATCAGAAGCTTTAGCTAAATTAAAAGCGATCGCATCTCAGAATCAAGTATATCGCTCTTTTATTGGTGCTGGCTATTATAATTGCCTTACTCCCCCTGTGATTCTCAGGAATATTTTAGAAAATCCTGGTTGGTACACTGCTTACACTCCCTATCAAGCCGAAATCGCCCAAGGAAGACTCGAAGCACTGTTAAACTTCCAAACAATGGTAATTGAGTTGACTGGTTTGGAAATTGCTAACGCTTCTTTGTTGGATGAGGGGACAGCAGCAGCGGAAGCGATGGGAATGAGTTATAGTGTCTGCAAAAATAAGGCTAAGGCTTTCTTTGTAGATCGCGGTTGTCATCCTCAAACCATAGAAGTTATTAAAACTAGGGCTAATCCTTTAGGAATTGAGGTGATTATTGACGACTTTCAGGCTTTTGATTTCTCGACCCCGATTTTTGGCGCATTACTCCAATATCCAACCACAGAAGGCACTATTTATGATTATCGAGAATTCATTGCCAAAGTACAAGAAACCAAAGCCTTAGTAACTGTTGCAGCAGATATTCTCAGTCTGGCTTTACTCACTCCTCCAGGAGAATTGGGGGCTGATATTGCTGTAGGCAGTACCCAACGGTTTGGTGTACCCTTGGGCTATGGTGGACCTCATGCTGCTTATTTTGCTACTAAAGAAAAGTATAAAAGACAAGTTCCAGGGCGCATCGTCGGAGTTTCTAAAGATATTTACGGAAAACCAGCCCTAAGACTCGCTTTACAAACTAGAGAGCAACATATTCGTCGAGAAAAGGCGACTAGCAATATTTGTACTGCCCAAGTTTTACTCGCGGTAATTGCTTCTATGTACTGCGTCTATCATGGTGCAGAGGGAATTAAGAATATTGCCATCAGAGTGCATCGGCTAACTGCAACTTTAGCATTAGGGTTACAGGAATTAGGCTATAAAGTTGCTGCTGAAAGTTTCTTTGATACTTTGAAAATAGAAGCAGATAATGCTAAAGATATTGTACAGTTAGCAGCCACAGAAAAAATTAATCTGCTTCTAATAGATGATGGTGCAGTAGGTATATCTTTAGACGAGACTACTACAGAGAAAGATTTGGTTGATTTATGGCGCATCTTTGCAGGAAAAGATGAATTACCATTTACTGTTGCAGAATTAAGGAATGATTCTCCCATACCTCCCTTGTTAAGGAAGGATAACTCTCTCAAACGCAGTAGCCAATATCTTACCGATGCTGTGTTTAATAAATATCACTCAGAAACTGAATTACTCAGATATCTCCACAAACTAGAAAGTAGAGATTTATCTTTAACTACTTCTATGATTCCTCTTGGTTCTTGTACCATGAAGCTGAATGCTACAGCCGAAATGATACCTGTAACTTGGACCGAGTTTGGCAATATTCACCCCTTTGTACCTATAGAACAAACTAAAGGATATCAGCAGTTATTTCAGGATTTAGAAACCTGGCTGGCAGAAATCACAGGTTTTGCTGGTATTTCCTTACAACCAAACGCAGGATCCCAAGGAGAGTATGCAGGTTTACAAGTAATTCGCCAATACCATCGCGATCGCGGTGAAGCACAGCGTAATATATGTTTAATCCCTGAATCTGCCCACGGTACAAATCCAGCTAGTGCGGTAATGTGTGGCATGAAAGTAGTTGGGGTTAAGTGTGACTCAGAAGGCAATATTGACTTACAAGACTTGCAATCCTTAGCAGAAAAGCACAGTGACCAGTTAGCAGCCATTATGGTGACTTATCCCTCCACTCACGGGGTATTTGAGTCAGAAATCAAACATATTTGTGCTATTGTCCACGAACACGGCGGACAAGTTTATCTGGATGGGGCAAACATGAATGCCCAAGTAGGATTATGTCGCCCTGGAGACTTTGGGCCGGATGTGTGTCACCTTAATTTACATAAAACCTTCTGTATTCCTCATGGTGGAGGGGGACCTGGTGTGGGTCCTATTGGAGTAGCTTCTCACCTCATTCCTTATCTCCCTACCACTCCTCTAGACTCTGATCAGACAAAATCTATCGGTTTAATTTCGGCTGCGCCCTGGGGTAGTGCCAGCATCCTGACTATTTCTTGGATGTATATAGCCATGATGGGTGCAAAGGGCTTAACTGATGCAACTAAAATTGCCATTCTCAATGCCAACTATATGGCAAAACTCCTTGAGCCTCATTACCAGGTACTCTTTAAAGGGGAATCAGGTTTTGTTGCCCATGAATGTATTATCGATTTGCGTCCTCTAAAAAAACGTGCCCAAGTGGGAGTAGAAGATGTAGCTAAACGTCTTATTGATTACGGTTTTCATGCTCCCACTGTATCTTGGCCAGTAATTGGTACAGTCATGATTGAACCGACAGAAAGTGAATCTAAAGAGGAATTAGATCGGTTTTGTGATGCTATGATCGCAATTTATCAAGAAGCAGATGCGATCGCAACAGGTAAAATCGCTCCAGAAAATAACCCTCTAAAAAATGCCCCCCATACAGCAGAGTCTCTCATCTGTGGAGAGTGGAAACACCCTTACACTAGAGAAGAAGCAGCCTATCCTGCACCCTGGACAAAAGAACATAAGTTCTGGACAGTAGTAGGTAGAATTGATAATGCTTACGGCGATCGCAATTTAGTTTGTTCCTGTGAAGGAATGGAAGCTTATACTGCCTGAGGCGCGGAGTTATACTAAATCCGATTATCAAAACCTACTTATCTCTGACAGGTTAAAAACGGCACGCTATACAGGCA
>JASJEK010000443.1 GCA_030064915.1 Xenococcaceae cyanobacterium MO_234.B1 | reverse complement strand
TTTGACAACCTTTCTTCGATCAATTCTCGTAACTCATTCTGCTGTTGTGGTAGAGTTCGATTTCTCAAATAACTCACTGACTCATCCTCAAACTTTCCACATTAAAACCAGCACTATCCAGCACCGCATATACCCGCCGTAAATATCCCCTTAAACCAGCCAATTGAGCCGTACTAAACTCAGAATATCTCCGAGCTTCCGTAAAACTGAGAGTATTTTTATATACTGTTGTCGCAGTATCCAATCTCAACTTAGGCAAGTCAATTACCTTCAATTTATATTCAGTAATCAACTCAGGAGTAATAAACTGGTCAAAGCTTTCCCACTCTTCACATCGACCCAAATTCCGCACCAAAATATGGTTCACATTATCCTGTAAGAATTCCCATGTCCGCCAAAAACCCTCATAACATTCAGTTGAATCATCCAGCAAATACCAATTCTGAATCTCCACACCCAGGTCAATTGCTGCTTCTAAAATATCGCTACTCCTTAGCCAATGATTAAAAGCTTCCTCCACATTTCCTGGTAGATCGACTAACACCAATTTCTCCAAAGCCAAATCCAAAATACGGTCAGGTATCTTTAAATTTTTATCCAATTCACTAAAGCGAGTTGGTAAAGCAAATTCAGGATAAGCTTTCAAAAAACTCTCTTGTCTATCTGCATCCACTGCATAAAAATCCAACCCAGATTCCAAACAGTAAGCAGCCTTTAATTTAGAGAGTAGTGTCTTTCCAACTCCGCCCTTCTTACAATTGGAAAGTTGAATACCTGGACGAGTGGGAATTATTCCAGATTCTGTATTAATCTGTTCAGTTTTAACTTTCATAATCGTAATTTATTTCTGAGCAAATAACTTATCTACAGCGGACTGTTTTAAAGACGGAGAGTGACTATTTTTATCTTGGGTTTTAGTTTTAGTCTGGGAGATCTTTTCTCCCTTCACAGGTTGCTCTGGAGGCAAAATCGAATCAGCAGGTTGAGATTCATCTTCTGTTCCTTTCTCTAACTGACGACGATATTCTGTATGGTATTGCTTGAGAGTAGCGGTACTAATCTTCACTCCAGTTTCAGTAATTGACTGAGCCAGGTCATCATATTCGCATCCTCTAGCTAGTGCTGCTTCAATTCGTAAATGTAGCTTGGCGACTAATTTACGTAAATAACCAGGTCGATCCGCTTTACCTTTTGTTTTATCAATCTTACGAGCGATCGCCTTTTCCAAAGGACTTAGTTCAGACTGATTCATTTCTAGTTTGATGCAATTATTCTTTTGTTATTGTGCCAAATATTTTGGTAATTATAAAATTTATTTTTTTGAAAAAGATTCACCTTCTGTAAAAGATATTTTGGGAGAGATACTCAGTTATCTACTCGTTTAATTACCACACCTAATGCACCCTTAGTGGAAACAAAAATAAAGAAATGTAAAAATTCAAATAAATAATAAAGAGATAAGTTTGGGTATTTTCAGACATTGATATTAAGATATATTAAATTGATTTTTAAAAGTAGTTATTAACAGCCAGAAATGTCAGTATAAAACAGTAAATTGAATCAAAAAAGAATAAGTAAGCTAATTCAATTATGGTTTGCTCAATTGGGAAACTATACGCCAAAGTCAATGACTATGCTCAGGATAATTACTACACCAAAGACGCAGGGTTAGAAAATAGTCAATGGTATGGTCAAGGTGCAGCAATATTAGGACTTGAAGGCAAGGTTTTAACTGAAGATTACAATAGAGCCTATCAAGGAATTGACAATCAAGGAAATCCTTTACGTCAAAGACAATCGGGAAAAAAACCTAATCCAGGTAGAGATATAACTTTATCTGCTCCGAAGTCAGTTTCTCTATTAGGCTTAGTCAAAGAAGATAACAAAGTAATTGAAGCTCATCAACAAGCAGTTAAGAAGACTCTGGAATATGTAGAACAAAACTGCATCTTCACTAGAACAGGCAAAGGAGGCGTTAATCGTCAACAAACGAATAATGCTCTGATTGCCATTTTCCAACATGATGATAACCGTAATCAAGACCCACAACTCCATAGCCATTGTGTGATATTTAATCAGACACGAGGAGAAGATGGTAAATGGCGTTCAATGGATAATCGAGAGCTATATCAACAGAAGATGACTATTGGTATGGTCTATCATCACGAGTTAGGAAGAGAACTAAAAAAGTTAGGATACGAACTGACTTGGAATCAAGATGGAACTTTTGAAGTTTGGGGTTATACTCCAGAACAACTCAAGGCATTTAGCACTCGAAGACAAGAGATAGAAAGTGCAGTAGGGAAAGATGCCAGTGCAGCAAAAAAAGCTCAAGCTTGTACCAATACCCGCAGAGGCAAAGTACATAAAGCTGCGAAAGAAAGAGAAGCGTTAAAAGAACAATGGCGACAGAAAGCTAAATTAGCAGGTATCAATCATCCCCAACCTAAATATCAAAATAGACAACAGCTTACTAACTTAAAAAATCAGAATGAATTAATCAAAGAAGCCATTGCCGTAACTAGCGAACGTCAAGTAGCTTTTCCCAAACATCTATTACTCAAAGAACTACTAACCCAGTCTCAAGGAAACTTTAATTTAGAAGAATTACAACAGGGAATAAATCAAAATCAGACTTTAGTGAAAACCAATGATGGACGCTTAACAACTTTAGCAGCCATCAAAAGGGAAAAACAGATTGTAAATCTGGCTCAAAGTGAAATAAATACACATCCTCCTCTTGCTGACAGTTCAATTGCTCAAAAGCAGGCTAAAGAGTTGGTACTAAACAAAGCTCAAACTCAAGCATTGATTAATTTTGTCACCAACAAAAATGGAATAATACTCTGTCAAGGAGATGCAGGAGTAGGGAAAACCTATACAGTAAAAGCACTAAAGCAAACCATCCCTAGTAATATTTCCATGAGAGGTTTAGCTCCTTCTGCTGCTGCTGCCACAGAATTAAAACAAGGAACAGATATTCCCTGTCAAACCTTAGATGCTTATCTCAATACCCCTGTAGAATCTCTACCTGAAAAAGAACTAATTGTCGTGGATGAAGCAGGAATGATTAGCAGTAGCCAAATGCAAACTTTGCTAGAAAGAGTCAAACAAACCCAGTCTCGCATACTGCTCATTGGCGATACTAAACAGCTTGCTGCGGTTCAAGCTGGCTCTCCTTTCAAATTGCTCCAAGAACAAACGAAAATACCTACAATCAGAATTGATGAGAATGTTCGACAGCAAAATTTCAATCTCAAACAAGTTGTTGATTTATTGGCAGCAGGAAAAATAGAGCAAGGATATCAACAACTTCAATCCAATGGCAACATTAAACAGATGCCAATTGATAGTTTGAGAAATAATGCAGTAGTCAAAGACTATTTGAAACGGGATGAGAAGACACAAGCACAGACCTTGGTTTTAGCTGGGACAAACCAAGAAAAAGAAACCATAACCACTCAGATACGCAGAGGCTTAATTGAGTCAGGAAAACTGGGTAAGGATTCTCAGCAAATTCAGATATTAAAATCCAAAGACTTAAATCAATTTACTCTTACTCAAGCCAGCAGCTACCAAGTCGGAGATGTAATCAAGTTCCGTAGAAACTCCGCCAAGTTTACCAAAGAACTTTACTATCGAGTTGATGAAGTTGACTCTAGAACAGGTAAATTACAACTGAGAGACCGTTATGGCAGTACACAGAATTTAGAACTAAATCGCTACAAAGACAGAGAGGTATTTCAATCCCAAACCCGTGAACTGCGTTCTGGCGAACAGATGAAGTTTACTCGCAACCAATATCAGGATAAGCAGCAACAAATTAACGGACAACACTTTACGATATTAGGGTTTGAAGATAACGGACAAATAGTAATTCAAACCAAAGGTAAAACTCAAACACTCACTCCAGACTTACTACTTTACTCTGATTATCGCTATGCCGACACAGTTCACAGCAGTCAAGGCAAAACAGCAAACTACTGTATTTATGCTGCGGGTTCTGGTAACTCTCTAACTGTGGGAAGAGAAAGTTTTTATGTAGCAGCCTCCAGAGCCAGACATGAATTTACAGTTTACACAGCTAATTCCAAAGCTTTGGGTGTTTCAGTAAAGCAATCAAGAAGCAAAGAAAATGCTCTTCCTTTAGTAACTCCAGAAAAACTAACTCCACAATCATCCAGCCTTTCCAGAAATTCTGAATTTAAACTACTGGTTGCCGCTAAATATCTAGTTGAGCATCAAGGAAAATTAAATCCTCAAAATCCCCAAGAAAAAATTTACCAGTCTTTAGATGGTACAGAAATCCGACGGGATAAAAGTTATCTGACAATTACTCAACAAGGAAAGGAACTGAAGTTCAATCGAGACAACACCGCAGTTAGCAATACTTTCTCGGTCATACAAATTAACCATCAAATCAAAGCCAGAACTGCCGAGATGCAACAGTACCTCAAACTGAAACAAACTAAAACTCAAAATTGGTCAATTAGCCGATGAAGAATCAAAAAACCAAGACAAATAATTCTCCTCTGGGAGCAATTTTATTTCTAGCAGGACTTTTATTATTTCTGTGGAGCATTCAAAATCCTCAAGTTGCCTCAATGCTTATGGAAAATCCGAGATTAATCTTGCCCTATTTAGTAGATACATTTGGAATCTTCAAATTAATTGTTGGCACAGGAGGAATAGTCTTCTTGTTATGGTTGATACTTATAAGTTCTAGCAGCAATAATGCTCATGTTCTACGAGGAGCAAAAGTAATATCCTACAGGAAGCTAAGAGCTACACTAAAAAAACAACCAAAGCTGAAAAACCAACCTCAACTGGAACTAGCAGGAATGCCTATACCTGCTAAATATGAAAACAGAGGATTCTTTGTAGTTGGTTCTCCTGGAAGTGGTAAAACTCAAGCCATTAGTCAGATGGTAGCTGTTCTCAAGCAGCGAACTGATTTTCGCGGCATAGTATTTGACCGAGGTGGGGAAATGTTAGCCAAATTTTATGACCCCAGACAAGACCTCATTTTCAATCCCTTTGATACTCGTAGTTGTCACTGGACACATTACCATGAGCCAGCTAGACCAGAAAC
>JASJEK010000442.1 GCA_030064915.1 Xenococcaceae cyanobacterium MO_234.B1 | reverse complement strand
CTTCACTGTGAGATGTGCGCTCAAACCGTCAGAGAAGCATTACAAAAAGTTGCAGGAGTCAAAAAAGTGAAAGTCAATCTGTCCCAAAAAAAAGTTACAGTGGCCCTCGCTGCCGATCTAGAAGTTAGTGTTGAATCTTTGATTAAAGCTTTAGAACCTACCGGCTATCGAGCCAAGCCAATTCTTGCAGCTAAACAAAAGTAAGTCTTTTTAAACTTTTATTTACCCCAAGCATATTTTTACCGCGGAATGCGGTCCGGGAATGGGGCTAGAACAGAACAATTAACTGCGGGAGGCACAACTATAAAATCATACAAGCCCCCTTCCCGCGCAGGCACCGTCGTTTTACAAGTCCGCGTCGCCTGGGGTCTCCCCAGGACGGGGCTTACAAGGTGCGGAATTCGATTCCGCACACAGCCCCTCCGTTTATGAACCCCGTCCATCACGAAACATCCTTATTAGAATCCCCTAGCGGAGCGGTGCTTTAGCAAGGGGAGAAGTCAAAGTTAACAGTCAATGGCCATCAATCGTTATATCATTGTGGTGAATTGGGGTGGCAACAATGACAACAATTAAGTTGTCTGAGATTTAAGTCCCAGGGAATGAAGACTGATGGCTAATATTGATTTTCTTGCTGGTTTGGCTTTGGGGGCAAGTATTTACTTATGGCAGCAGTATTATTTTAGAAGTCAACTTAAGAAGATCATTAAAGTATTTTCTGATAATGGCGATCGCAAAATTTCTCTCCCTCTTCTTTCTTTAATTCGCCGAGAACTTTATCTTCTAGATCAAAAATGTCAACAATTGGAGCAAGGGCAGCACAATTGGCAAATGGTGATGGAACAAGCTCCTATTGGTTATCTAGTAGTAGATCAAGACAATCAGTTAATATGGTGCAATCGTGAGGCTCAGTCTTTACTAAGAATAGATCGTTGGCGTCCTGGACAAGTTCGGTTAGTACTAGAGTTGGTTCGCTCCTATGAACTAGACCGATTGATTGAAGAAACGCGTCAAACTCAAAAAAAGCAAGAAGAAGATTGGGTATTTTACTTTACCAGATATTTTTCGTCTGTAGGAGATAGCTCTGAGAAAATACCTTTTCCCTACAGTAATAGAACATCTTCAAGAATTGTTAATTCAATTGCCCTCAAAGGTTATGGTTTTCCTTTATTCAATCATCAGGTAGGGGTGTTTCTGATAAACTTGCAACCATTGATGGAATTATCCCAATCTCGCGATCGCGCTTTTTCCGATTTAGCTCACGAATTTAAAACCCCCCTGACTTCTATTTCCTTAGTAGGAGAAAATCTTCTCCAAAGATTACAAAATCCTGAATATTATTGGGTAGAGCAGATGCTCAAGGAAACTAGACGTTTAACTAATTTAGTTCAAGAATGGCTGAATATAACTCGTTTACAAGACGATCCCACTCAAGTAATTAATTACGAAACTCTAGATCTTTCAGAGTTGATTTTATCAGTGTGGCAAATTCTGGAACCCATAGCTCAAAAAAAGCAAGTCACCCTGAATTATACTCCCGCTGTTACCGCAATTATTGAAGGGGATAAATCGCGACTGATTCAAGTATTTTTAAATCTCTTAGATAATGCTATTAAGCATAGTCCTCCGAACAGTGCCATTTCAGTTAACGTAACTATGGAACCTTCTAAAACTAATACTGATAATACTGATATGCTTCAAGCAATTGTGGATATTATTGACTCAGGTTCAGGATTTGCGCCCTCAGATTTACCTTATGTCTTTGAGAGACTGTATCGGGGAGATAAATCTCGTACCCGAAACCCCGATTTTAGTTCTGACGAGCTTTTAAGGGGAAGTGGATTAGGATTGGCGATCGCAAAACAAATTGTTCATTCCCACGGTGGGTTAATTGAAGCTCAAAATCACCCTGAACATGGTGGTGCATGGGTACGCGTCACTTTACCATATTCCGAATTCCGAACTCCGAACTAACTAACCTTGTTCCAAAGCAGTTTGCAAATCCTGGGTTAAATTAGCAACAGCTTGACGACGATTAGACTTATAATCATCCCAGTAATTAGAAATCAGCAAGGGTGACTTTACAGTAAACTGCGCCCATTTCTGACCTAAGAACGGTGGGTTAAGATTAGATTGTCCTTTGAGACGAGCTATCATTTTCCACAACAATAAAATAGTATCGGTAAAACGTTCGACAGTGGGTTTTTCAGCAACATATCGCCCCGTGACGCTAGCAAAATTTTCCACTAGGCGCATATGCCAGAGGCGCAACTCAGCTTCCGATGCCACTAAATCCGCTAAACCCTTAGCTGCTGGGGCGAGAGTATCCAATTCTGATATATCCTGGCGATAGATACGATCCCAACCAGCTTGTTCAACTCGACGACAGCGATCGCTGATGTTCCCATTGGGTTTAATACCAAAAGCTTGTTCGGCAACGCTTAAAGCAGCATTTAATAAAGCTTGGAGACGGGATGGTAATTCTTCATTTTCTTGAGCAACAGTTTGCTGATAAAACTTACTGTAAAACTCTTCCATCAAAGATAGTAAGTATTCCGCCAGTTGAGAAAGTCGTCCATAAAGTATTTTCTCTTGTTCTGGTGTAAGTGCAACCCCGTTAATCAATCCCATGCTAGCTGTAGGTTGATCCCTTAAACCGCTATCAACTTCCAGTTGAGACAACAATTGTTCTAAAGATTGCCAAGGTGCTTCCAAAAAATAATACTTAATTCCCAGAGGCACGATCGCGACTTCGGCAGAAACCTTAGCTTTTTGTAAATCTTCCCAACACCAAAAACCGAATTGAGCAATCCCAGGTTCTAGGGGACTGACAATTTCATTATGACCGTTAGTTGCACCTTCTGGTGCTGCTGCTATGGGAAACCTACCACTGACAAACAATTCCCGAACTGATCGCAATCCTTGACGATCTAATGTACCTCGGCGAATGGGTGTTCCTCCTAACTGGGAGATTAACCATCCTACCTGTTTCCCCGCCCAGAGAGGTATCCCGCGATCGTAGATAAAATGGATATGAACGGGTGATTTAAGAGGTTTCCCTTGTTGTTTAGCAATTTGGGGTAGTAAATTCCACAATAACTGACTGATGCAGGGAGGATCGACAGTGGAAGGGTGACGAAATGCTAACAGAAATCGCGTTTTTCCCTGGTAAAACTGATGATAAAGATCGATTAATTCCCCAGCATTATCTGCCCTAACCTCAGCAATTCCCTGGCGATAGCGCAACCATAATGGCAAGAGCGATCGCGATACTTGCCAGACTAGGGGATTAAAAGCTGGTGGAATAAATTCTAGTGGAGGTTGTACAGTCATTAGTAATCAGTAAGCAGTAAGCAGTAAACAGTAAGCAGTAAACAGTAAGCAGTAAGCAGTCATCAGTCATCAATGAACCATTAGCTATTAGTAATCAACAATCAGTTGAACTGTTTTGGGTTTACAGTTAATTAGAGAAACTCACAGAGATATTTAATGTTAACTTGATCTGTACTATAAACAATACTCTCTTGATTGATTACATTCATTGTTCCTGGTTTGACATAAGTGCTGTCGTAACCTTTTACAGGAAAACCACCACTACGGTTTTTAGGATAATATTCTTTACCCATAGCAAAATCACACAATAACATAAAAACTCGTTGGTTATTATCTCCTGATTTATTCCAATAGTTAGTAGCATAATTTAAGGCTTTAGTAGATTGTTCCGAGCCATAAATACCGTTCCCAAACATTCTTCCTGTACATTGAACAGCATTAGCAGGAGGAATAATTAAACCTTGTTTGAGAATACTTAAAAGATTACTAGCCCTTGTGCCATGCCAGTGTAATTTAACATTGCCAATTTGTGCTGCTTTTTTTTCAAAAGCTTTGGTCATAGAAGGAATATTTATTTCATAAACTCTTCTCAGTTTATGTTTGGCAGATACGTGATTATGATTAATATTTGATTCATATATTTTACGAACTTCTCTAAAGGTTTTTCTTCCTTGAATCGTACTACCTGGAATTCTTTTAATAGTACATTCAAAGACATTTTGAGTTGCATCGGTAGTATTCGTATCTATTGCAGCACTCAAAGCATTTAAAATTTCATATTGACGTTGTATTTCTGCCTGAGAATAAAAAATTTGATAGTCTATTTTGTTGCCTAATTTTTGGGGAATTAATCTGAGATAACTATTAATTAAACTACGAGTATGGTGATTGTCTGTTTTCCCTGTATTAGCTATTTGGAATAAATAGTCTCTCGCTTCTGCGATCGCTTGTGGCGTAACTAACCCCAACGGAGTACTAAAGTTTCCTGTCTTAAAATTATAAATAATATCAGTTTGGGAAGTAATGTCATGAATATTAACTGCTACTAAATAACGAATTAATTGTTTAGCTCTGGGGTCTTTTCCGTGTTCGATTTGTTTGGCTGCAATTACATCTAAATCTTCAGGTGCTATTTTAACAGTTGTCGGGCTATTTTTATTAATAATTTGGGCTTCTGTATAGCCTTTTCTCAGTTTCTGTCTTTTAGTACGCTCAAATTTATTTTGAGCTAAAGAAACGTAACTAAACTGATGGGTTTTACTCTGCAATTTACTACCAACTCTACCCCATTCTGCAATAAATAAACCATCACTTAATACTGTTCCTTTCCATACTTTATTGGAGTTTTCATCGACTTCTACGTAAATTAAGGTACACGAATCTATCACAGAAGACACTGCTACCGCGTTCATATTTTCTCGATTAAATTCAATTCTTTTGTTGACATTTTAGTCAATATTGATTTTTAAGTCAAGTAAGAAGGCAAAGTATTAGCTTGCGTTGTTTATATGTAGATAAGACAGTAAGTATTTTAGGGTAGTTCCACAAGAAAGCGATCGCTTAGGTTGGCAATTGACAAAAAGAAAAAATGCCGATAGAAATAGTTGAAAATCATAGTCTTTAATTGAGCCACTCTAGCCTTTAGAAAAGGCTAGATTCAGGCTAGAAATTGCATTAGCTTTTAGCCCTTCATGGCTTATCTGGCTAATGTTTTCTAGCTTCATGGAGACTTGCTCTACTGAGGAATCAGACCGCAGGGTTTCG
>JASJEK010000139.1 GCA_030064915.1 Xenococcaceae cyanobacterium MO_234.B1 | reverse complement strand
TTAATGCTTTTGGCTAGAGATGAAGACGGACAGCCGATGACCGATATAGAGTTACAAGACGAGTTGATGACCATGTTAGTAGCTGGTTACGAAACTACTGCTACTGCTTTGACTTGGGCTTTATACTGGATACACAAATTACCCGTAGTTAAAGACAAACTGCTGCAAGAATTAGACAGCCAGGGAAATGACCCTGAGCCTTTAGCGATCGCTAGTTTACCCTATTTAACCGCAGTTTGTAATGAAACCCTCCGCATTTATCCAGTTTTCCCCACGACATTTTTCCGCTGCTCTCGGATTTCAGTAGAGATCGCAGGACAGCAATTTCCGCCAGAAACATGCCTAGTTCCCTGTATTTATCTGGTTCACCATCGAGAAGATCTTTACCCAGAACCAAAACAGTTCAAACCTGAACGATTTTTAGAGCGACAATTCTCTTCTGCTGAATTTATTCCTTTTGGGGGTGGTAATCGTCGATGTCTGGGGTATGCTTTGGCAATGTTAGAGATGAAGCTAGTTTTAGCAACTATTCTGTCCCAATACGAACTAACTTTAGCTAATAAAAAACCAGAAAAACCCCTACGTCGTGGTTTAACCCTGGCTCCTGCTAATGGGGTCAAAATGATAGTAACAGGAGAAAGGGTTCGCGAACAAAAACAAGCTTTATTAGCTGTGGGTAACGAATAAAATACCTCTTATCCCTTTTTGAGGTGACTAACTTTAAGAGATTTAGTTTATTTCTTCGGAGATTAAATCCAGCAATTATGAAAGCCAAACAAATTCTCTTTGCAGTATCTTTAATCCCATTGGCTCTCTATATTTATCAGGGTCCTATATATGTATTAGCAGCGAACTATATTGAATTGCCCGCACTGATGAGGGGGACTATTTTCAACACGTTCCTTATTTTTACTGTTAGCCTCACACATGCTATCTATACATTAGGTTGGCGTCATACTCTAGCTTTCCTGTTGATAACTTTTTTTGTGTGCTGGGGCTATGAGCAGATAGGGGTTGAAACTAGTTTAGTCTATGGTTCTTACTATTATACTGACTATCTCGGCCCCAAATTGGGTCATGTGCCTCTACTAATTCCGATTGCTTGGTTTATGATGATATATCCCAGTTACATCATGGCAAATCTGATTGGTCAAGATTGTGCTATCGGAACGGAGCAAAAGATTTCTTGGGTGCTTTGGTTGTCCGTGCTCAGTGCTTTTATCATGACAGCCTGGGATTTAATTATCGATCCTGTCTTAACCTCCAATCCTTTCGAGGCCTGGGTATGGACTCAAGATGGTATCTATTTCCACATTCCCGCACAAAATTTTATCGGTTGGCTCTTGACGACCTTTACGGTCTATCTCATCTACCGTATCCTCGAAATACGTTGGATACCAGAGCCCATGCTCAAGCCCACGCGTACACTGGTACTTATCCCGCTCATCATCTATGCTTCGCTGATGATCGACAGCGGATTCTCAGGCTTCGGGCCGAAGGCTCTACCGGTAATCGCAATATTCGTAATGGGAATACCGCTTTTGATGGCATTCACTTGTTGGCTTCGCTATCAAGCCCCTGAAAATACCTGAAATACTGAAACAGATAGGTTTGGCTCATGTGGGTTTTAGGTGAAACCCTAAATGAGGTATCTGAAAAATTCTTTAGTTTTAATATGAAAAAGCCTTCTATGTCTGAATTAGAAAGTTCTTTAAAACACGATCGCATCCTCAGCAATGGTATCCGACTGCATTACGTCACCCAGGGAGAGGGTCCCTTAATGCTGATGCTCCATGGTTTCCCCGAATTTTGGTACTCTTGGCGATATCAAATCCCAGAGTTTGCCAAAGATTACCGGGTAGTTGCCCTTGACTTACGGGGTTATAACGAAAGCGAAAAGCCCCAGGAACGAGCAGCTTATGGGATGGCGGAATTAATTAAGGATGTAGCGGGGGTTATCCAAGGACTGAGTTACGATCGCTGTATTTTGGTAGGACATGATTGGGGAGGAGCGATCGCCTGGAGTTTTGCCTACGCCCATCCAGAAATGGTAGAGAAGCTAATTGTAATGAATCTTCCCCACCCCGCCAAATTTGCGGAAGCATTGCGCACTAATCCCCAACAAATGCTACGGAGTTGGTACATCCTATTTTTTCAACTCCCCTTGCTGCCAGAGTTCCTGTTTCAAGTTGATAACTACCGGGCGATCGCTTCTGCCTTTATTGATTCAGCCATAGATAAAACCGCCTTTACCCCAGAAGACTTGGCAGCATACAAAAACGCTGCTGCCAAACCAGGTGCCCTTACTGCCATGCTCAACTACTACCGCAATATTTTTCAGGGATTGTTGAATCATCCAGAATGGGATGTGTTGCAAGTTCCCACACTGATGATCTGGGGGGAAAATGACAGGTTTCTTGGTAAGGAGTTAACTTATGATACCCAGGCTTATGTGAAGGATTTTCAGCTTCGTTATATTCCTAACTGTAGTCACTGGGTACAGCAGGAACAGCCAAATCTAGTTAATCAGTATATGCGAGATTTTTTAAATAGCGATCGCGCTTAAAGCCCAAACCTTTGAGAGCAGTGTGATTACTATTAATCAAGATTAATTAAGACAGATAGCAATAACAATAGGTAAACAAAGTACAACTTCTCTATATTCACTTATAAACTATCTATCCAGTCATAAGGAGGTTTGCCCGAGCTTTTCTCTGATTTATCGAGGAATTCTCTCAACCATTTATCTAGCACATAGTCTGTCCTACCCTAATACTCACAGCCCGACAACATAGTTTAACCCTTGTCGGTTAACCGTCAACCCTCTCCACTACGTTCCGACCTCTTCGAGGCTACGGGGTATGACTGTTTAACCTGAGGTGCGGGTTCTTTTTCTTTTTGTGGGCTGCGGTAGAGGGGTGTGTTATAGGGAAAATCAACAGTAGCACAGTAAGTACTCATAACAAAAAATAGTTACCCCTTCCCATCTTTTTGAGGATAACTATTATCCGTGATTAGATAGCTTATTTATAAGTAATGGAAGTATCTCATTATAGTTTAGTTTCTCCCCATTCATAAGGTGGTTTACCCAAGCTTTTCTCAGGCAATTCCAGGATTTCTCTTAATGTTTTGTCTAGCGCATAATCCGCAAGTATGTAACTTTTTCCCCAATGCCGACTAACCATTGACAATTTAGCAATAGCCAGGTTTCTCCTATTCTCAACCTCACTTATTTCTGTTTCTGATTTCTTGAAAGGCATAGCTACCAGATAGAGAAGTAATCATTAGTAATGTTACCTCGATTAGACCGTTGCTATCATAGCTAATTTCCTTGTCACCAGACTTGTAGTTGACGTTTAACCCTAGCATTACCAGCATGGAAAATATAATAGGAATTGTGATTATAGTAATTGACTGCTTAAAGATAGATGAGCTAGTGAGTACTTGTCTATCTTTTTTTGTCTGAGTAATAGCAATGATTTGTGCTTCTAAATCCTCGATTCTGTCATTGATTAAATCTTGATTATTCACTTGTTTGTACCTTGAGCTATCTAGGTCTTAATTATTACTTAGTGGTATAGCAAAACAGAACGAGAGTTATACTTATTGGTTGATGAAGAGTCTATTAATAATGTGACATAAAAATGTATCACATTCTAGGTATGGACTTAATGAAAACTTTAAATATTTAAGTATGGCGATAATTTACCGCTATTCAGGAGAAGAACAACAAACTGTTCTCAATGGTGACAGTTATCGGATTGAAAATTCAACCATTAACACAACTTTATGGCAAGCCACAGGAAAAGCTACAAATAATTTAGTAGCTAGTGACCATCCAGAGAGAATAGTAGGCTGGTTTACGAAGCAAGCCTTAAATAGTAAAAATGGTTCTCTAACAGAACAAAACAGTGAGACTACTAGGGGACTTCTTCTCGGAAAAGTTTGGGCAATAGAAGATGGGGGACAAAAATTTACTTTATTAAAAAATCGACTATCTTATGTCGAAAATTGGTGGGAGGAATCTTGGTATAACCCTGGCAACGGATTATTAAAAGCTTTTTATCCCCCGACTCTTTATAAGTGGAGATATGCTGATACTGGGTTTGGGTATGATTTCAGCACGCAAATTGATTATTATACCGATGTTGTTATTACTTATTGGCATCCTGTCAATGGGGATCCAATTTACACTTTAAAAATATTTAATGGAGATACTCAAATATTTAGCAGGACAGAAATGGAACGCCCCCTACAGGTTTTTGTCCGTCAAGAAACTTGTCCCCCTAATACTTGCCCTGTAGATTGCAGCGATCGCATTTGTTGTTATGGCAGTGATGGCATAGCTACTTATAGTTACTTGAAATAAGGAGAATAATTAGATGAGTGAACTAGTTTGTGAAGCACTGGCAACTAAAGCAGAATTACAAGAATTACGGGATCAGATAAACCAATTGTTAGGGCAACCAGATGAAGAGGAGGGAGAACCAATAAATGTATTAGCTGCGGGAACATTAGCAGGAACAGCCATATTAGGTGGGCAATTAGTTGATATAGATGTAGTAAAACAGGGCAACAAAGTAGTTGAACTGAGAAAAGTTGCTAGAAGCGGTAAGGTTGTCAAATTAAAAGGCTTAACTCAAGTAGTAACTAATAATGCCGCCAAATCTACTGCTGTAACTAAAGCAGCAGCAGTAACAGGAGCAAGTTTGGCAGGGATATTTTCAGTCCTTAGTACTCTCTTATCTATTTTTATTACCACTAAACAAAATGAATTGAATGGGCTAATTTTAAGCAACATGGAGCGGGAAGCTACCCTGAGAGATTTGGATTATGAGAGATTAATAAAAATCGCAGGTAAACAACAAGAAAATCTTGAGGTTGCTAATAATCGCATTACAGAAATGAATCAAGAAATTGCTGAGGCTAAAATTACCAATGAGCAATTAAATAATGATTTAGAGAGAGCAAGTGAATACATCGAACAGTTAAGAGAAGGACTAGGAGAACAAGCAGACTGGATTGAAGAAGCTCTAGAATACATTGATGATTTGAAGCTTGATTTTAAAGAATTTGAAGCTGAAACGACAGAAGATATAACAAACCTTCAAACTACTGTAGATGATTTGGAAATTAAGTTAGAGGAATCTTTTACTTATCAAGATACACTAACTGAAACTATCGAGAAAATATCAGCACAAACTACCAGCTATCAAGCTCAAATCACGGAACTCACTGATAGGTTTACCAAACAGGAAATAGCTAGCAGTGTCCAGATAGCCGAACTAATTAATTTGCGAATAGCCTATGAGAATGAGTTTGAATCTATTGATACTCAGTTTCAATCTTTAGATGGAGAACTTGCCACATTGGCGAGAAGGGCTGCTAGAACTGGCGGTAGTACTTCTGTTGCTACTAGAAACCCTATCTCAAATCAACAGAATAAAACTCTAGAACTGATGAATACTCTAGCTGGTAATCCCATTACTGACTTGCCCACAATTCAACCCTATGAATTTGACAATGTTGATAATCCTTTCAATGATTTATTCTCACAATTATTACCCCAAATAACACCACCAGATACAGGAACAGGAGGAGATTTAAACGTGGATATCGATGAGTTATCAACTAGATTAAATAATGATTTTAGTACGACTTTAAGCAATACTTTGACTACTTTGGGCATAGTGGGAATAACCACAACAGTTAATGATATTTACAATCAAACATCCCCATCAAATATTGCTAGTACTGTGAGTAATGCAGTAGAAAATACTGTTTGTGATATTAGTAGTCCTGGTAAGTGTTTAAGTAACAATATTACTAACCCACTAAAGCAAGGACAAGACCTAATTAAACAGGGACAAGACACTTTAAGAAACTTACTAAATACTGCCTTACAAGGTGCTGATTTACTCCAAGGGCAAGCAATATTAAACACAGTAACTAATACTAACAACTTCCTTAAAAATGCTTGGAATTCAACAGTAATTGATAAGACTTTAAATGCTGCCAACTTTGCTCTAAGTCTGCATAATGCCATGATGCTATCAAATAATATTGCCGAGACAATACTCGATACAGTATCGGCAGTATTAGAGACCGTGGGGATTAAAGACGCGGAGGGGAATCCCATAGATGTCGCTGATTGGCTAACCAATAAGATTACTCAAATTGTTCAGGGGATTATCGGAGCGCAAACATTCACAGAACTATCTCTTAAGCTAACCGCAGCCAACAGAATCTATCAAGCAGGGATGAACATCCTTGATAACGTTACAGACTTGATAGATACAGCAATGGACTTGGACGAATATACAGGGGAAAACATAGCTAAGATAGGTAATGCTTTAAGGCAGTCTGGAGTAGTACCTTATGATGCCTATGAACAGATGATAGAAGATCTAGATGCTAGGGGAAGAAGTAAATGGTTAGTTAAATTAGAACAAGCAGAAGATATCACAGATAACATTTACTCCATTGCTGATAGTATTCGAGATATTAAAGAGATAGGGCAAGATTTGAAAGAGAGTAGAACCGAATTTAAGGAAGTCTTGGAAGAGAGTAAAACTACTTTATCTGGTGCAGAAACAGAACTAGAGGAAGAAATAGAGAATAGTCCCGAACCAACAGAACAAGATGAGGCTAGAGGCTAATGGTAGCAGTTAGAGATTGGAGAACTTCTCAGAGATATATCAGAATAGGACATAATAAAGCTATCAGGAATTACTTTCAAACTGTTAAGCGTGGCACTACTAGAGAATCCTTAAGAAACAGTCTATTAATTACTAGCTTTGATAGCGCGGATCATATGTTGGTTAAGATGCAATATTTTAATCAATATCTATCGGGTATTAAAACTGATACTGTTCCTGTTATTCCTGAATGGTGGCAAGCTAGAGTCGGTAGCGATAGACCACAACTAGTAGTAACATTTAGACCGAAAAATATTAGCAGCAAAAGTAGCAAAAAAAGTGATAGTAAATGGTGTTTAACTATCCCCCACTTCCAGGCTTCTAAATCTAATATTCAACAACAGTTAAGATTAATTCCCGACTACACGAAAGGACAATATCAAGGAGTACTAACACTTAAGGATAATTCTAAACTGATTGTCTATGCTAAAAGTCTCAATGAAGCGGAAAGATTTATCAAGAAAATAGTTAGCAGTGACTTGATAGACCCAAAATACATTGTCAACAAAACCAGCATAGACAATGATATTAAACTAGGTAGAGCTAACGGAAATTTTAAGGAAATAACAGTAACACCTACTGCTGCTAAATATTTCTCTACTGGTCAGAAAAACTTACAGCCTGATTGGGTGTCTTTTATTGAGTAACTTTTAAATGTGACACAACTTGTGACACATCTAAGATAGATGAGTAGAATAACAATTCTGGAAAGTAAAAATTACATCTCAACTAGGCAAGCTGCGGATAAATATAACTACTGCTTAAAGAGTGTTAGAAGGTGGGCTAAATCTAGAAAAGTTAAGGGATTTAAACACGCTGGTAAATGGTACATTTATGAGCCTAGTTTAAAGCTATGGGTACATAGCCTATGACTCTTACAGGACTCTCTCATGACTTGTTAAGTTGGACTTAATCTCAACCAGACAGAAAAAGCTTACTCCCAAGACTCTCGGAGTAGATTAAAAGTGAACACACACACACGCACACATCACTTTTAGAGGCTTTTGATATGTCTACTCCTATCACACTCTCTGCTACTACTGCTGTCGGTCAACTGTATGAATTATGTAACGTTTTATCTGAAGCCGAAAGAGCAAATGTAGATGGAGATGGAACTCCTTTAACTGATAACATTGCCATCTCTGTTGACCCTGAAACCGCTACTGCTACAGTAGCTTTAACTTTTCCTTTAACAGTAACTACCGCCGCCGATGGTGTTACTTATACCGCTACTGATTATCTCCCATAATTAATCTTCAACTTGCAACTAATAATTAATTCACACACAGAGTATAAATCATGGCACGAGAAATTAAATCATCTCGATATTATGTCGAGATGAAAACCTTAAAGTATGGTTGGACTGCCCCAAAAGACAGTTATAAAGGTTTAGAAAATGAGTTAGGAGTTAAAGAAGTTAAAAATGGTGACAAGGGCATTACTTATGGTGGTAATGTTAAACCAGCAAGAAGTCAGAATTAACTTAGCTGATGGCAAGACTCTAGTAAGATTTTGTGACCCTGATAAGGTAGAGGATGTAGTAGTAAATGACACCTTAACGGGTAAAAAATACAACAATATAGTTATTTGCTCAGTACGTAATGTAGGTGCTAGAGGCTAGATAATGCCTATACTTTCTGATAGTTTTCGAGATTGGTCTCTAGTTGCTACCGTAATTAAGGACTTGTCTCGCTCTAAAATTGTTAATTTAGGCAGAAGATTTGAGAGTCAATATTTAATAGTTAGGGTATCGAGTAGAGAACAAAAAGATACTTGGAACTATGGCGGTAAACTATGGACTACATCATTGGTTTTAGGCAAGGAAGCTAAGATACATCAGATAGATTTAGATTTATTTGAACAAGAATTAATCCAAGTTCCAAAACTATTTGATGGCAAATATTCCCTACTGTATCAAGCTCCAAGATATTTCCCTGACGTAACTCTTAAAGTCTGGGAACATAGGGGAGAAATAATCAATGAAACTGAACAGATAGATTTAACAAGTATTGAAAACAAATTAGATGGTTTAGCTAACCTAATTAATTTTGTTCTCAATAATCTAGATGATAGTTATCTCAAATTAACCAATGAGTTGGGGAATACGTTAAATCAAATTACCGCTATTCAAAATTCCCTATCTACTATTGACCTTAATATTGGAACTCAGCTTTTACAATTGGAAGCTGGAATCTTTACCCTATTCCAGTCTGTTAGAAGCTTAATACCTGAATCTAAATTTAACCAATTAGAGACAGATTTACGATTCTCTTTAGAACTTAATGAGGAATTCTTATGAGCGGTGAGTCATTAAATTTAAAACCTTTTCAAAGTGGGCAATATACTTTTGCTGGCATTGAACAAGCTGGACTTGTTTACAGGTTTGCTCCAATAGAACGTAGGGATTTAATTACAATTGGTTCTTTAAAAAAGAATCAAGCCAAAGAAATTGACCTATCGACTCAATTACAACATGACATTTTAGTCACTGGTATTTCGGCTGATATTGTAGGGGATGATAGTCACCAGATCCAAGATGGAAAAACTAATAATTACAACTATCATTATGTTCAAACAATCTTACAGTTGCTAGATAGAAACAATAAAAATGTTTTGAGAACTTTAGCCTTATTTCTCTCTGGTTATAGTCCTTACATTGGGGAATTGATTTTATCTCCCAAACCAATTTATAAGGTCAAAACTAATTTAGATGTAAGGTCAATATCAATTACTGGCAGACCAGTTTACGTTAATACGGCGTTAGTTTACCTGTAATGATATATGGTTGCGTTAATCCCAAAAGCCGAAATTGAAGCATTAAATATTGACACGGTAGAAAGAGCGATCGCCTTTAGTGCATTAGCTTTAAGAGCAGCTATTGTAGGTCGTACCGAATTTGATGCCAATGAAGATAGGGATGTTTTGATTGATATTGTTGCCAATAGAGATAACACTACTAGTTTAGCGATCAATGCCTTATTACCTTTCGATAATTATAATTTCTATACTCAAGGTGGTTTAATTATTGAGAACATTCAAAGTTTATCTAATGCTTTTTTGTATTTAGATAATAATCAACTTGATTTTACAACTGAACCGAGTACTGAATCATTACCTGAAATCCCCGACTATAACCAAACTCTAGTAAATACTTTTGAAAGATATTTGTTTTACTACTCATCTATTTTGTGGGCATCTCTAGAAAACAAAAGAAACAAAATAGTAAACTTTCGATTTAATCCTGATGGCACAATTAAACTTGAATTAGCCATACCCTTTGATATTAATAAATGGTTGCTAGGGGATAATTATATTAACTCAGTATTACGAGTAGTTGATAGTTATCAACTACTTGATGACACTACCGAAGAAACCAGTAACATTTTAAGCAGATTAACTAATGACCAAATATTAAACAATGACCTATTACTAACTAATTAATTTAATCATGGCTGATTACAATTCTTTTAAAATCCCAATTTTTTCAGGTATTAATGATGTTTCTGTTTATCCTAGTGCTACTAGTGGGGGAAACATTAGTCATTTTTACGATTTTTACAATCAATTAATAGATGCAATTACCAGTGATATTAATGATATTCAAGAAGCAATTTCAAGAATTCAAACTCAATTGCCTCCACCTCCACCCGTTATTGAAGAATTTGTGTTTTCTAATGTTACAACTTCTGAAGTCGGAGGGAATCAAAGAGCTACATTAGGAACAATTCCTAAAACTGGCAAGATCACAAGAATAACCATTGACGACATAAATGAACGCGGATTAGATTATGGTCGCTTATCCCTTAACAGTCTCTCGGAGGGAACAAAGTGTATTTGGGTTGCTACAAGTTCTGTGGCAGGGAAACAATATCCAGAGAGCTTTCATGTTCGTGGGGGATTAATACCACCCCAATATCGCTGTCCTAAGCTACCTAATTACACAGTTATGACTAAATCCTATACCCTTACCTCACGTCAAAGGTGTAGAGGGCAATTTCTACAAGATAGAACCACACTTTGTGACTACCGATAGGGGAACTATTCGCGGTGACTTCGGAATTCATCTCGACGGCAATGCGCCAGGTAGTTTGGGGTGTATTGTCCTGGATAGCGATCGCTTTTTAGACTTTGAAAGCAAAATGGCAAATCTGAAACGAGATTCAATTACTTCACTTCCTTTGTTTGTTCAGTACAGCTAGGCATAATCTAAATGACTGTCATTAATGACGGCGAGGGATGCTCTCGGTGAGAGAGCATATCCGCCCTCGACAGTTGCTTATCGACGGAAACCGCCGAGTCCGCACTGTCTCGCAATCGCCGTGTTGACAAATGTAACTTGTGATACAAAATGATAGCTAACGTATATGTCTGTGCTCTCTCTCGGTTGTGGTTTATCCTCGCTGTGGCAACTCTTTACGTGAGTGCACAGGGTGTGGAGGTTGTTGAATCAGGGAAAAGACGATGGGTTGAGAACGAGTTGGTTTGGCGGTAATAGCTATTTTCCCATTGGTTGGGATTGGGTCAAAGCAGCACTGCTCAATAGTTGGAAATTGCTCAATTCTGTTGTCTTTACAGGCAATGAAGATCCGAACCCCGCTATGGCATCGCTGAAGCAACATCAACAACGGCTTTATCAGTTGGAATTTAAAGTACTAACTTATTCTTATGCCGTTTCGTAAGTTTTGTCAGTCAACCAGGCTAGATGGAGTGGACTATTTCTCAGCGCTCATGTTTTAGGAAATAGGGAAGCATTTAATTATGTCTATAACATCAGAGATGCTCAAGATGAAAATGTTACTGTCATTAGTGCTAAAGTGCCTGAATCTTCTGACACTTGGGGCATTTTCTTCTTAGGAATGGGAATAACTATTGGTTCTGTTGTGAAGGGTAATACCAAATGCCGATAATACTTAGTAAATTACTTTTACTTTTGCATTTTTTCGATCGCTGTTAGTCTTTGATCTAAATCTCTAACATCTTCTTTTAGTTCAATTACTAAAGTTGCTAGTCGTTCAAAAAGAGGATCGCTACGCCCAACGGCTCTATTATTTATTATGGGGGGATTATTAATAGTCGAAGAGGGTAATTCTCTCTGGCTAATATTAGGAGCAGTGCGATTAGAAGTATTAGAACGACTTAAGTTTCTTACTTCAGATTCTAAGCGGTTAACTCTGGCTCTCAGACTAGTAATTTCAGACCTGATCCCTGTAATAGATTGGGCTTTAACCAGGGGATTGCTACTAACTACTAAAGTCAGAGATAATAGGACTATTAGTAACAGATTAAACAGTAACTTACTCATTACGACACAGAGTGACCTCCTCCAGTCACCTATCCTGCGGATAAGGTCCTGGCTTCCCTAGACTCACGACTAGGTTTTCCTGGTTATTTCCTCTTTCGAGGTTTTGCACCCACCATCTAAACATGAAACAGCAAGCCATTCCATATCCCCGACGCTCTGATTGCCCAGGCAGTTTCCGTTTCCGCCGATCCAGCGGTACAGCTTTCACATTTTTGTACTCTATCTTCCTATGCCTGTCGCGTCACCATTACGATTTCTTGGGTGATATTTTTCTCGACGAACAGATAGACAGGGTTAGATTATCCCTTGACCACTTGCTGCGGGCGAACCCGTATATGACAATCATACAATATTTGAACCCCTTACTATATGAAGATTTGGTATCAAAAATGTAAACCTGTGACCAACAGGTTATCGCGTCGGCTTTCGACGCGAGGAACGAGCGGCGAACATCTCCCGACGCTCATGCTACCATATAGAGCGCGGGGCTTCCCGCCGACAGAGCTAAAAAGTCTAGATTTTAACCCAGCAAGAAATTAACCAACTGGGGGAAAGTAATAATCAGGACTAATACTAATAATTGTAGAAGAATAAACGGGATGACTCCACGATAAATATCTTCGGTTCTAACTTCTGGTGGTGCAACACCTCGTAAATAAAACAGGGCAAAACCGAAAGGGGGTGTTAAGAAAGAGGTCTGTAAGTTTGCCCCAATAATTACTCCGTACCAAACTAAATTTAACCCTAAAGCTTCGGCAACGGGAGCAAAAATCGGAATCACAATAAAGGCAATTTCAAAGAAGTCAATAAAGAAGCCCAAGAAGAAAATTACCAGCATATTGACTATGAGAAAACCAGTTGTGCCTCCTGGTAAATTAGCCAAAAGATCGAACATAAAGCGATCGCCATGTAAACCCCGAAACACTAAGCTAAAAGCTGTAGAACCGAGCAAAATAAAGATGACCATGGTAGTAATCCGCATGGTGGAGTCACAGACGTGTTTTAGGGCATTCCAGTTCAATTTGCCATTAAACCATGCTAAAATCATCGCTCCTAAAGAACCAACCGCCCCTGCTTCTGTGGGAGTTGCGATGCCAAAAAAGATACTTCCCAAAACCAAGATAATTAAGACTAAGGGGGGTAGCATCACTTGAATGACTCGTTGCATCAAAACCTTACCGCCGATATTTCTTACCGACTCAGGTAAAGCTGGTGCAGCATCAGGTTTGAGCCAGGCAACAATAATCACATGAAGGCAAAACACCAATGCCATTAATAACCCAGGAATTAGTGAGCCAATAAATAAGTCTCCCACAGAGATCCCTAATTGATCTCCCAAGACTACTAACACCACACTCGGAGGAATAATTTGCCCTAAAGTACCAGAAGCGACAATAACTCCTGTGGCTAATTCTTTGTTGTAGCCATAGCGCAACATAATAGGGAGAGAGATTAAACCCATTGCTACTACTGTCGCAGCAACTACCCCCGTAGAAGCTGCTAACAACGCCCCCACAATTACTACTGCTAAAGCTAGTCCTCCTCGCATTCTGCCAAAGAGAATACCCATAGTTTCTAGTAGCTTCTCTGCAATGCCAGTTTTTTCTAGCATCGAACCGAGGAAGATAAAGTAGGGAATAGCGAGTAAGGTATAGTTTGCCATGATGCCAAAAATACGGCTCGGCATGGCATTAAAAAAACTGAGACTAAACTCTCCTACCGCAGTACCAATGAGAGCAAAAATAATTGCCACACCACCAAGGGAAAAAGCGACAGGATAACCAAAAGATAACAGTAACAATGCCCCTGCAAACATTGCTATCCCTAGCCAATCATAGTTCATGGGTTTCCTTCCTCCTGATTGGCACTTAAATTACGAAAGATATCCCAGTTTTTAATAGCTTCCGATATTCCCTGAAGAATCAGTAACACCATACTGATGATAATTACGGATTTAATTGGATACCTAGGTAACCCACCAGGATCGGGAGATATTTCTAATATTTTCCAAGAATTGAGGATTGTTCCCCAAGAATAGTAAATTATTAATCCACAAAAGGGAATCACAAAAATTATTGAGCCTAAAAAATTAATTAGAGCTTTATGACGGGGACTCAAGTCTTTATAAAATAAATCTACCCTAACGTGTCCATTATGCTTGAGGGCATAAGCTGCACCCAGTAAAAACACTAAATCAAATAAATACCATTGAATTTCAATTAGGGCATTGGATGTCAGATTTTGTCCAATCCAACGCCCAATATATCTTCCTACTACATTCCAGACTCCTACTAGTACCATAAATAGTACTAGCCAGTAGGATAAACGACCAATCCCTTCATTGAGAGCGTCAATTACTCTAGATATCTGCAATAGTCTCCGCAAATTTTTTCCTTCTCCTCAATACTTAGTAGGTTGACCCCATGTATATACAAACTTTCCCCTAATTTTTGCCAATGTCCAGGTGAATATTCAGAAATTTTTGAATAGTATCGTAGATGTCCACCATTTCATTCCTCGTAAAACCACCATGACCACCACCAGGGACTGTAATTAGTTCGTTGGGAACTTTTGCCCGTTCTAGCGCCTGGTGAAGCTGAACAGCATGGCTGTATGGAACTAGAGTATCAGCATCACCGTGGATGGTAATTATTGGTGGTAAATCACTTCGTACATAATTAAGGGGAGAAACACGTTCGGCAATTTTCATGCGGTCTGTCGTACTTTCCATCCACTGTACTGCATAGGATTTTATATTTTCTCCCTCAAGCAAATCCCCTACATCGGTAATACCATACCAGTTCACAATTGCTGCTACCTTGAGTTCTTCCTTACCTGGACATTGACGATCAAGACCTGCACTTGCAGGTAGCATTCCTGTTGTAAGAGCTAGATGACCACCAGCGGAATCACCCGAAACAACAAGTTTATTAGGATCAAAACTATACTGATCTGCGTTTCGGATTACCCATCGAAGAGCGCAAAGGCAGTCTTCGACGGCAGCCGGTGCAGGAGAAATATTAGCTAATCGGTATTGAACATTAACTACTGCCCAACCCATTTCCAAATAAGGTAACAGATGCAAGACCCTATTTTCCTTTGCACCACCTATCCAACCACCGCCGTGAAAGTAAATAAGTGTTGGAACTGGTTCTTCAGCATTACGCGGTGCATAGACATCAAGCTTTAATTGGACATTATTTGCCTTCAGGTAGGTGATATTTGAAGTGCTTTTGTAATCGAGCTGTACAGTTGAGGTCCAAATGGCTGTATCTGAAAGCTGCGCCAAAGCAGAGTCATTGATTATTAGCAATGGGAAGAGTAAGGAGAATACAAACCTGGAATTGAATTTAAACATGAAGGCAGTTGTAGATATTTCTCGTCAGAAGTATGATAAACATTCAATAAAAATGAGGAAAGTTATACATCAAAAGCTAGTTTTTTGTCTCTAGATTCGATTCCTAATTATGGAGATGAGGGTGCTAATCAAGTCAAGTTTAGTGGCTATAGAGAAACCAGAGGAATGTACAAAATTAAAGGGGAAAAAGCGGTGCGCGGGGATGGGGGGACTTCAACAAACTGCCATCAACTATGGGAAGCAAAATATCAAACCAGAAAAGTCAAGGGGCTGTGACTCGAATCGAATTCGAGTCCTTGAAAGCCCCGCCCCCCTATCCACCCCTGCGGATGTTCCATCCGCCAAGGAACGCGCACCAAGACAACTAGAATTAATGCTGATGTTAACGGAAGTTACAACATTATGCGAAAAGTAATCCCAACAGTCTTTGACGGAGGGATAGCGGGCGTTGTAGTTCGTCCCATCAGGATTACTCCTGGTCAAGCTAAATCTGGTCAATGTCATATTTGACTATATTTTTAGTAACTATACTTCTTTTCCCTTCTTTCATGGTGTAAAATCTTTTCCCTTTCTTACTAGATCGAAGTAGGCTCCGCCCTTCAAGGGCGAAGCCTGCTTGGACTTGCTTAATTGTTTGATCAAACTATCTCTCAGTCTTCCTCTCAGTTACAACAAGTTAACTAAATATATGACAACTGATAACGCCCTAATGCTAGTAAAGGAAAATATTGCTGATACATATGATACTTAAGATAGAAGTGACCAGGAAAGCCTGTCCCTGTAAATTGAGGTTCATACCAAGTACCATCAGGCTTTTGATTAGTTATGAGATAGTCCACACCTTTTTCTATAGCTGAAGTTGCGGGAAATCCTGTGGCTTGATTTGCTGCGAGTAACCCAATTAATGCCCAAGCAGTTTGGGAAGGGGTGCTGACACCTTTTCCTTTAAGAGAAGGATCGTCATAACTACGACAGGTTTCTCCCCATCCTCCATCAGAGTTTTGACAACTTACTAACCAAGCTGCACCCTTGTCTATATTAGTTTGACAGGTTTCTGGGGCAATAAGTGCTAGGGCAGAGAGGACTCCACTTGTCCCATAGATATAGTTAACTCCCCAACGCCCAAACCAACTCCCATCAGATTCTTGTTCATTTAGTATATATGCGATCGCCCGTTTTACTTTC
>JASJEK010000441.1 GCA_030064915.1 Xenococcaceae cyanobacterium MO_234.B1 | reverse complement strand
AACCTTAGTGGCACAAGTGCGCTTGGTGTCATGCCTACATAAGTTTGCCCAACTTTAAGTAGATTTTTTATTGCGCTCCACAAGCTTCTTGACTCACGGTTCGCTTAATTTAAAAATGGTCGAGCAAATAAAGAGGATCGAATCAAGTCACAGTAATAATTAGACCGATTGGAGTTAATTAGGAACTAGCTGGGGAAGAAGATAAATAGACTCAGGACCGACAGCCCGTCGGTACAGCATTAGATCAAAATCTAAGTAACCCAAGTTGCTAGTTACAACTCTAAAGTTGCTCGAAAGCTTAGAAATCAATGTTTATATCGACAAAATCAGTATTTTTACCTAAGAAAAAACAACAAGTTTCACCTAAGAATAAGTAATTTTTGGGTAGAAAATTTTCTGGAAATCATAATAGTTTAATAACTAGCAACTTGAGTTAAGTAGAAACTTGGTTTTCGTTTCTAGAAATATTCTACAACGGCTAAAACCCTGCTATGTAAAGATTTTGTATCAAAATTGTATCCTCTCAACCCTTTGTTGTCAGGTTCTCTATCATCCCTACCCCATCAATAGGGTGGGTATTCCCGCTCACACACAATAACAAATCCGAATCACAAATCCGAATTACACATCATGTTGATATACAAAACCATCAAACGTTGTAGAGACAAGAATCACTACTCATGGAAAGTCCCTACAACAGATCTTGAATCGGGGTTTTGTTTTTCATATTTAATATTAGTTGCTTTTTATCTATTATCAATAACCAATCTTGCTCAAGCACAAAATGTCCCACCGCCTTCAATTTCACCATTACCATCCCAACCCGAACCAGTAGAACCAGAACCTCTACCACCTTTAGAAGAAATACTCCCCGAACTGGAAGAAACAACCCCCGAAGATTCTCCCCCCGTAATTGAGGGTGTTCCTAATACGGTTTTTCTCAAAAAATTTGAAATAGTCGGCAGCACCGTTTTTACTCCCGAAGAATTAGCAGCAGTTCTTGTACCTTATAGTATGCGCCGTATCTCCTTTGCGGAACTCTTAGAAGCCCAACAAGCGATCAATCGCCTGTATATTGAGAATGGCTACATCACATCGGGAACGTTTCTGCCACCGCAAAAATTACAAGATGGTATTGTAGTTATCGAAGTCATTGAGGGAACGGTAGAAGCAATAAATATCCAGGGTTTAAAGAGATTAAACTCTGGTTACGTTCGCAGTCGTCTGAAAATTGCTACCAACGCACCTTTAAATAAAGATAAGTTACTCAATGCTTTACAACTATTACAACTAGACCCTTTAATTGAAAATTTAGCTGCGGAGTTAACTGCGGGAACTAGACCTGGTAGTAGTATTTTAGAAATTAATCTGCAAGAAGCCGATCCTTTTGACTTAACTTTAAGTTTTGATAACTATCGCGCTCCCAGTGTGGGGACAAATCGCCGTCAAGTAAAATTAACTCATCGCAATTTATTAGGTTTTGGCGATCGCATCAATGTTTCTTATCTTGATACTGAAGGTAGCAACTCTCTCAACGATCTGCGTTACACTATTCCCCTCAATCCCTACAACGGTACTCTTAGTTTTCGCTTTAGCTATACCGATAACGAAATTATTGAAGAGCCTTTTGACAGATTTGATCTCGAATCGGAAAATACCAATTATGAATTCACCTATCGTCAACCCTTGCTACAGAAACCAACTAAAGATTTGGCTATTGGTTTTATCTTCTACAGATACAATTCTAAAACTACTCTTGGGGGCGAACCTTTTCCCCTATCACGAGGGGCTGAACCCAATGGGGAAACCCATATAAGCGCGCTCCGCTTTTTCCAAGAATATACTACTCGTGATGCTAATCAAGTTTTTGCTTTACGCTCTCAGTTTAGTTTGGGGGTTAATGTTTTCGACGCAACTATTAATGATGACGAAGATGACGAACCTGATAGTAGGTTTTTTGCTTGGCGCGGACAAGCCCAGTATCTCAGACTCCTTACCCCCAATATTACTTTACTACTCCGTTCCGATTTGCAAGTATCAGATCGACCTTTAGTTCCTGTAGAACAGTTTAGCTTGGGGGGTGCTTTGAGCGTGAGAGGTTATCGCCAAGATCTTTTACTAGGAGATAATGGCTTATTTAACTCCGCAGAAATTAGAGCTACAATTCTTCGCATTCCTAAATGGCAAACCAATTTGCAATTAACACCTTTTCTTGATTTTGGTAAAGTTTGGAATACAGATAATGTAACCTTAGACAAAAACACTCTAGTTTCTCTTGGTATTGGTTTGCGCTTACAAGTCAATGATTATTTCACTGCGCGTTTGGATTGGGGTATTTCCTTGGTAGATTTTGAAACTAATGGGGACACTTTACAAGAAGATGGGGTTTATTTTTCGGTTGAGTTAAAACCATTTTAATCAGTTATCAGTGAGCAGTTATCAGTTATTAGTAACAAATTAGTAACAAATGAGTAAGTTTAAAAAAATATTATTACTTTTTTTCCTAGCGATCGCTTTCATTCTTTGGTTCCGGCAACCCAAAATAGTATTGGCGATGATTCCCGCTTTTTCTAGGCAAAATTTCCTGACCAATAGCCAAAAACCTCAAGTTCTCGAACAAGAAGCGGAAAAACTCTATCAACAAAATAGATTTTCAGAAGCAATTGATTTATTAGAAATAGCAATTAAACAGTATCAACAACAAGGAGATGTAGTAGGAAGTGCGATCGCAAGTCGGAATCTAGCTTTAATTTATCAGAAATTAGGGGAATGGGAGCCAGCAGAAACTACTTTATCTCAAGCTGAAGCTATTATTGCAACTATCGATAACGAACCCGAAAAAAGTCAGTTATTAGCCCAAGTTTTAGAAGTAAGAGGGCAGATTGAATTATCTTTAGGGCGATCGCAAAATGCTTTGGAAACTTGGAAACAAGCCACCTCTCTCTATGAACAACAGGGCAATATTACTGGATTTACTCAAGCAAAAATTTACCAAGCTTATGCTCTACAAGCATTAGGTTTATATTCCCAAGGTATTGAAACTCTTACAGAAGTAAAGGATCGTCTCAAAAATGAACCTAATACTACAATCAAAGCCCAAGCTTTACTGAGTCTTGGTAATGTTTTGAGTCGAATAGGTAAATATGAAGAATCGGAAATAATATTAGAATCCAGTTTGGCTATTGCCGAAAAATTAGATGATAAACCTATTATTGCCGATATTTTGTTGAATTTAGGAAATAACGCTCGACTTAAAACTGAACCTAAACGGGCATTAGAATTTTATCAACAAGCTATAGACATATACTCTAGTTCAGATATTCAGCTAAGAGGAAAACTGAATCGCTTAGATATTTTAGTTAGCTTACAAAAAATAGAAGCTGCTACCAAAGAAGCGGAAGAAATCGAACAACTTTTATCTCAACTTCCTCCCCAACAAACTACAATTCAAGGTAAAGTTAGTTTAGCTCGCCATTTACTGAAGCTAGATAAAAAACCGAGCCAAGTTTCTCAAATTTTAGTTTCTGCAATTAAACAAGCGAGAACTTTAGGCATCAAAAGAACGGAAGCAGATGCCCTGGGAGTTTTAGGTAATCTCTACGAACGCAGTCAAAAATGGCAAGAAGCAGCCCAAATAACCGAACGAGCTTTAGTAACTGCCCAAAGCGTCAATGCTAAAGAATTAACTTATCAATGGCAATGGCAACTAGGTAGAATACTTAAGGCTCAAGAAGAACCCCAAAAAGCGATCGCAGCCTATAACCAAGCAACAAATAATCTGCAATCTCTTAGAAGCGATTTGGTAGCAATTAGTTCTGACATCCAATATTCTTTTCGAGAAAAAATCGAGCCAGTCTATCGGGAATTAGCAGCACTCTTATTACAACCAGGAGCAACCCAAGCAGACTTAAATCAAGCCAGACAGGTAATCGAATCTCTACAAGTAGCCGAACTAGATAATTTCTTCCGCGATGCTTGTTTAGATACCCAACCAGTTCAAATCGAGCGCCTCGATCCTACTGCTGCCATCTTCTACACTATTATTATTGATAATCGCCTAGAAGTAATTGCAGCTATCCCTGGTCAACCTTTACGTCATTATTCTAACGACCTACCACCATCGGAAATAGAAATTGTCATTACCTCTGCCAATAGTCAAATTAGCAAACCTCGCCGTCTCAATTTAAAACTATTCCAACAGGCTTATGATTGGCTGATTCGTCCTTTAGAAGCCGACCTGGAAGCTAATGATATTAAAACCTTAGTATTCATTCCCGATGGCATTTTACGTAATCTTCCTCCTGCTACTCTCCACGATGGCAAACAATATCTCATCGAAAAATATCGGGTTGCGATCGCTCCTAGTCTGCAACTCGTCGAACTACAAGCTAGAGAGCAAACCCGTCAAGAACTACTTTTAGCAGGACTTTCTGCACCCCGTCAGGGCTTTTCCAGCTTGCCAGGAGTTAAGCAAGAAATCGAGCAAATCCAACCTCTATTTGCTTCAGAAGTATTGCTCAACAATAGTTTTACGGAATTCAACTTTAATCGCTCTGTCAGTGAGACTCCTTTTCGGTTAGTTCATTTAGCAACTCACGGTCAGTTTAGCTCCGATGCGGAAGAAACTTTTGTACTAACTTGGGACGAGCGCATCAATATTGATGAGTTAAGTCTTTTGCTGCGTGGAGATAGCAAGCAACTGCGTCCAGTGGATTTGTTGGTACTTAGTGCCTGTGAAACTGCTACAGGCGATCGCAACTCGGCTTTAGGATTGGCAGGAATTGCCGTGCGTGGGGGAGCCCGTAGCACTATCGCTTCTCTCTGGGCAGTTAGCGATGAAGCCACTGTAGCCTTAATGACTAATTTCTACCAGGAGTTAGCCAAGGGGAATATTACCAAAGCCGAAGCCCTGCGTCGCGCCCAGCAAGCAATACTTAATACAGAACAGTTTTCCCATCCCTTTTATTGGTCGGCGTTTATCCTAGTCGGAAACTGGCTCTAATTGTTCCTGACATATATCTTCGTATCCAAAAGATAAGGCTCAACTGCGGACTTTTGGGTTAAATCCTGCCACCCCAATTCTCCTAATAGCTGATTCCAACT
>JASJEK010000440.1 GCA_030064915.1 Xenococcaceae cyanobacterium MO_234.B1 | reverse complement strand
ACTCTAAAACTGACCTTGTGAGAATCAAGCCGTGATTGTTGGCGATCGCCCTCCAGTAAAGCAATCGCGAAATCAACAGGACAAAAATGTTCGGTTCTACCGAACTTTCTTATCAACGGAAAATTTACACCTGAAAAAGATTGGGCTGGAGTATCAGACAAGGAAAAGAATATTTAATTAAGCGATATGGCAAGAGTTCTAGATTTCATTTAAGTGATGAGCAATTAATTGAATTCTGGCACTACTTGAAAAAACAATGAGCCAAGCTCAAGCTAAAAGTAAGATAAAAAAACCGAACAAACTATCAAAATGGGTATTCTTTCCCCATAAATTAGAATTATCAGAAGAGGAATCTTTATGGGGAATAACAGTTAGTTATGTCAGAAAAGTAAGATGGCTCTTCCAGAGTGGTTATGGAAGAGCTGAGAGTGAGCGAAGATGGGGTGATGGTGGCAAATAAGTTAGGGGACTTACCAGAATTAGCATTTATATTTCCTGCTTGAAGAAGGAGAAAGGTCAACAGAATTTGATTGATAAGTTTTAAAAGGATAATCATGGAAAATCAACTTTTAAAAAGGATTACTTGCCACCCAGATATTTGTCATGGAAAACCTTGTATTAGAGGATTGAGATATCCTGTGGAATTGATTTTAGAACTGCTAAGTTCAGGGATGACAACAGAGGAAATTTTATCAGACTATGAGGATCTAGAATCAGAAGATATTCAAGCAGTTTTGCTGTTTGCTGCAAGATTGAGCCAAATTAAAAGTATTCATAAAATTGCTTCATGAAATTTCTAGTTGATGCTCAATTGCCGATGGGGTAGGCTAGATGGCTAAAAGAAAGAGGTTATGATACCTTACATACTAGAGATTTACCACAAGAAAATGCAACTCCAGATACTCAGATCAATGAAATTTCTCTACAAGAAAAGCGGATTGTCATTACTAAAGATTCAGATTTTGTCAATTCTTTTATGACGATAAAAAAACCTTACAAGTTGCTTCTAATAACAACAGGAAATATTAAAAATAGTGAGCTTGAGAAAATCTTTACTAATAATATATTAACCTTAGTAGATTTATTACAGAATCATGATTATGTGGAAATGAATCGTGATGAAATTATTGTCCATCAATAACGAGTCTTCTCAGTCTCTTTATAGGTTGAAACGAAAAGTTAGAAAAAAACCTCTACAGGGAATAGGGCAGAGGTTTTGTTAGGTAGAATGATTTGCTTGAAACTTGAGAAAACGGATCGGAGTAAACCCATGAATTGAAGGGAATGGTAAAGGTTGAGAATATCAGTGCGACTTTTACGTCCGAATTTTCTGGTAGTCAAGATTGACTCAAACAAGCGATGAATTTCCGCATCAACAGCGATGAATTCAAAGGGCCAGAGGGGAATGCCACTAAGATAAGAAGCGATCGCGTTCATTTTATAAAACTCGAAAACTCTGATATAACTGGGTTTGACCGCCCTTAACTGATGAGAAAGATGCTCAAACCCAGAAGCCGAGTCCAAATTTTAGTAGATAAATATACCTCGTCATTCGGACTGCCCTTTGAAAAAATTTTACCGATGGCTATTATCGAAGAGACGTTGAAAGAAGAAAATGTAAAATATCGCCAAAGATTATACTCTCCAATAGTTACTTTATGGGCTTTTTTATCACAAGTTCTAGACAGAGATAAAACTTGCCTAACATGCAGTTAGTCGAGTCATCGCCTGGCTGGCAGCACAGGGAGAAAAAATCCCTTCAGAAGATAATAGTGGTTATTGCCAAGCTCGAGTTCTATGCTGTGAAAACTTTGTGAAAAAACTCTTGAAAAAAACTGGTAAAAACCTAGAAAAGGAAGTGAAAAAGGAAAAACTTTGGTGTGGTCGTCATGTCAAAGTTTTTGATGGCTCAACTGTATCAATGCCAGATACGAAAAAGAACCAAGAAGTTTATCCTCAGCCTAATTCACAGAAAGCAGGCTGTGGCTTTCCGTTAGCCAAACTGGGAGTTTTATTTAGTATTGCTACGGGAGCAGTTATCGACATAGTTATTGATGTTTATCGGACTCATGATGTAAAATTAGCCAGGAGTTTATATGGATTTCTTAATCCAGGAGATGTGTTTTTAAGTGACGCCCGCTTGTTGTTCTTACGCTGATATTTGTTTCCTTAAAAAGCAAGATTGTGATGCAGTAATTCGACTTCATAAAAGTCGAAAACAACAACTGAAAAAAGGGAAAAGAATTGGACCTTGTGACCAGTTGGTTACTTGGCAGAAACCTAAATCTAGACCCAAAGGATTATCACAAGAAGAATTTGATAGCTTGCCTGAAGCTCTAATGCTTAGAGAGGTTCATTATTACATTTGTCTTCCCGGATGGCGAACTAAAGAAGTTACTTTAATCACGACCTTATTAGATGCTCAAGTTTATCCAATCAAAGAACTGTTAAAAATCTACGAGCTGCGTTGGGATGTCGAGCTAGATTTAAGAAACATTAAAACTAGTTTAGGTATGGATATTCTGAGAGGAAAAACTCCCGAAATGGTACGGAAAGAAATATATGTACATCTTTTCAATAATTTTGTTTCAGAATTAAAAGATGTTAGCCTGAAAAAACGCCAAAAACTATCTCAAATAATGTTGAATATTATTGCTCATAAACCCCTAAAAAAAAGAGGAGGGCGATTTGAACCAAGAGTCAAAAAACGTCGCCCGCTCATCTTATCCATTGATGCAAGAACCAAGGTCTATTCTTAAGCAAAAAATAGCTTGAAATTAGGTTGATTTAGTTCTTTTTTTTTGGGGTTAAACAATTAAATAGGTATTCCCAGTTTCTTGTCAAGTTGAGTCGAACTTGACTCTTTGGTGCTGCTTGAAAATTGACCGCGAGGGATGCGTGATTGTTAGAGAGCATATCCAATCGCGGTGTTGACTTTTTAGGGAATTTAGTCGAGTGAGTTGAGACGCTAGTTCATCTAAATTGAACAAATTAGTACCCAGGTGGCTCCCCCAACGCCGTACTGCTAACTTTTCAGTTGGCATCAAAGCTTTGTCTGACAAGGCTTTTAGCTTTTTTCGAGAGGTAACTTACCTTATCTTAGTGGCATTCGGGCCAGAGGGGAGGCTTGCTGAAAAATCTCTGTGGCAAGAGAACGCATCTGATCCAGGAAATTTTTCAGTTCAGTACGGGATGCGCTTAATTTGTTTGAGAAGCCATTGATGTTTCTCTTCTAAAATGCGGTGACGTTCATGAAAGGAGGAAAGTCCTAAAGAGCTAGTTGAGTCAGAATCGACGGGAGAAGGAGACATAAAAGTTAAGCAATAGCAGTGTTCCACTTATTGTAGGAAAGTGAGTTGAGGATGAACTTGCTCCAATCATGAGACTTCTTTCCTGGGGCAGGGGATAGCTACTTACCGACAATTAGAAGTTATAACCAACACCCAATACAAGTCCGACAGCAGTATCATCGAGAAATTTAACATTAAGAGCAGTATTGGCAGTAAAGTTAGCAGATAAAGGGATATCTAAACCAGCAGAAAGCAATAAGCCCACAGTATCACCTTCACCACTGTCAAGAGAGAGACCGCCACCAAGATAAGGAGCAATGCGAGTGTTGGCTTCGGGGAGAGGTTGACCAAAAAAGTCAAAAGTGAAAGAAAGAAGAAAAGTCAGATCATCACTAATGAAAGCAGAGGGACGGAAAGAGAAAGAGTTAGTTAATCCGATTTTGCTAATGAGAGCCAAAGCACCGTCTCCGACACTAGTATTTCCGTCGAGACCGTGCTTTGCCACCAAGTCCCCAATAACTAAAACCAGAGCGAGTTGCTCGACCAGGCTCAATTTGGATGGTGGTTTGGGCTATTTCCGAAGCCGAATCAGATTGTGGCTGTAAATTAGAGTTTTCGGTTCCAGTAATTGTGGTGGTGGGAGTTTGGGCATGAGCCGTTAGCCCAGTGAGGAACAAAATCAAGGTGGGAAGAGAAAGAATGGAACTAGAGGGAAATTTAACCAAAAAAATCATGCTCACTGATCTAAGGAGTTGTGCCTGGTGTATCGAAGATAATCTGAGGGAGATTAATTCTGACTTTTCACGGCATCTCTGAAAGTCCCTTCAGACCAAGGTTTCACCCCAAGCCTGATTCTCAATAATCTTTGGTTAATGACAATAGCTAACGGTGGAATCAGGCTTGGGGTTTGTAGAAAATTAGCGATCGCCAGAGTCCAAAAAGATGCCGTGAAAAGTCAGGATTAATTCGCTTGACACCTGATTCATCATGGCCTCTGTCGGCAGTTTTGGCTTCGGTGTATTCTGGGATTTTCTGTTGCTCTTTTTCGTGACTCAGGGAACACCAAGGTCAACCCTAGATGCAGTAAGCTTTCTGTTTATAGCGCCCCGCGAAGCGGACTGATATTGTTGGCGAATTCAAAAACCGACTGATGGCGCGATCGCTCTTGCCCAGGCTCATTTAGCCAAAGATTAAATAGATGTAGTACGAAGCTGAAAATAAAAACCTCTAGTTTCGCTTGTAAGCTAGAACACCGATTCAGTATTCAGACATGGAAGCCTGTCCATCTTTGTCTAGGATTTCTCTCGGGGTTGTAGTCTAAATGAGATTTCACTACCTAGTGCAGTTTCAAGAAACCTGTTGTGCAATGAAAAGCAAAAAAGAAAGGGGAGGTAGGGTACGAAAGATCTGAGGTAGTTCGCGATTGTAAATCGCGAACTACTACGGGCAACCGAAGATTTTCACTTCTGTGATGCTGATGATTTACCTTCCGGAGCTGAATTATTGCCTAAATCTAAGAGAACTTGCTGGAGTGTATAGATAGCTTGTTGCAATTCATCAATCAGTATTCTTCTGGTCACCTGCATCACGGCTTCGACATGGGCAGCACTGCCCCCTTTGCCTAAATGCTTATACTTGCTCTTTCTTCTGGAACGATTAGCTCCCTTGAAGATGGGGTCGCTGGCGTGTAATTTGTAGTACCAATAAGACTGATGAGGACGTTTGACCTGATAACGGGCTACATGACAAGCAGGAGGAGCAATTTCACCAGTAGCTCGGATTTGTTCAACTTGTTGCTCGCTCTGCCGCAATG
>JASJEK010000439.1 GCA_030064915.1 Xenococcaceae cyanobacterium MO_234.B1 | reverse complement strand
GTTTCAAAATGCTTTTCGATGTCCCACCGAACACTTAGAAGGTAAAAATATTTTCGTTCAACACTTTGCCCCCCTTGTCCATAACGATGAGACAGTTGTGGTATCGCCTGATTTCGGTGGCATCAAGCGAGCCGAAGCCTTTCGTCAAACCCTTAACAATAAGCTGCAACGAGATATTCCTATGGCCTTTGCCGAAAAATATCGTAGCGCAGGTGTAGTTTCTGGAGAACTGATTGTGGGAGAGATTCAAGGTCGAATAGCAATTATTATCGATGACCTAATCAGCAGTGGAACTACCTTAGCACGCACTGCCAAGGCATGCCACCAACAAGGCGCGCTCAAAGTCTATGCAGCCGCCTCCCACGGTGTCTTTGCCAAAACCTCTGATCGAATTCTGGCAACTCCAGAACTAGACCAAATTGTCATCACCAACACCATTGCACCGTTTCGTTTGATGGAGGGTACAGTTACAAATAAACTCACTATTCTCGATACCACGCCTCTGTTTGCTGAAACCATTAGCCGACTCCATAGCGGTGGCTCACTGGTGGAGCTGCTAGAATCCCTATGAGGCTTGCCATAACTAGTTTACAACAGTTACGGCAGGAATTTTGGTTCTGTCGCCAAAAATTGGAAAAACACCACATATAGTGTTGCTTCGACGAGATTACAACACTATATGTAGCGTTCGAGAAAATTTTGGCGACAGAACCCAAGAAAGAGCCATCATAAACACAATAAATTCTGTATTTTATTGAGTTGATTCCTCTAGATCTAAGATCTTTCTTAGGGCCTGTTCAGAAATAAGTTCGGCCTTCGTAACCCAACAGATAACGGTGGAGACGGGCGCAATCAACTCAAAAAGGCCGAACTTATTTTTAAACAACTCCTTAGCTTAAGGCGATCGCCTGCCTTGGCCGCAAAACGACTGTTTTCGAGATCTCGAATCCAGCTTTGGCTTTTACCTAATAGTTGTGCCAATTTTCTCTGGCTAATTCCCAGACCTTTCCTAGCAGTCAAAATTTCTTCGCCCGTAAGAGAGCGTGTTTGAAAAATCTTAGAATGAGTCGAGAAACTTAAAATTAGGTAAAAATACTCTTCTATGATGCGCTAGGGGGTTGATCCTGGACTATGCGATCGCTAAATAATTCATGCAACTTTTATGGAATTTGTTGAAGTAGAAAAAGCCAATTTTCTTTTAGATAACATAGATTGACCAAAAACTTCTTCTGACCAAGCATTAACATCATTTACCTGAATAGTTTCCATGGCTTGAAGTACTTTATCTGGAGTTAGTTTTGTAGTAGATAAAACAAGTGTTAAAATCATTTCATTAATCTCCGAATTAGAAGCAGATGAAGCAAATATTTTGTATTTACCAAAAATTGATTCGATGATATCTGATGTAGCTAAAAAAGCTTGGTTTTGGGGGATTTTTTGACCTTCAATACCTAAGTATTGAGCAACTTTTTGTTGAGTTTTTTGAACCCAAGGTGAATCCGAAAATTCTTTAGTTAACTCCAACCAGTCTGGTTGAGATAAGGGATGTAGTCCTTGTTGAGTTAATTGCTTTTTAGCCTTGGCAAAAACTTCCAGAATTTCAGCATAAATCTGAAGTTGTTTTTCATAATCAAGTAACCAACCGAGTTTTTCTAAAAATTTTCTCCGTCCTAATTCGGCTGCTTGAGAAATTATTAGAACTTTTTTTTGACATAGTTCTCGACCAAATTTTTCCGTGATTACTTGATAAAAAGAGGTCTTACTTGAAGCTTTTGTCCCGAGAATTTCAGCTAATTTTCTTAAAGAAGTTTGGTCAAGTTCTTCTCTTAACAGAAACAGAGTTTCTCTATCTATAATAAATTCAGTAGTAATGAGAGAAAAATCTTGTTTTTTCCAATATTGAACTAGGTTTAACCCCCAATTTACTAAAATATCTAGATTATGATATCTGGCTTTAGACCGTTGAGATGTCGGTCTTAAAAAAGATAATTTTGTTTGTTTGATTTGAGAAAGAGTTACATTACATTGCTGGAGAAATTCAAGAAATTCGTGATTTTTTGACAAGTCTTTTTTGAGCCACAAAGCTACTTGATGAGTAAAGTCATAAGTATAAATTATTCCAGGATTTCGAGAAATATAGAGTTCAATTCCTTTTTTAATATCGCTACCATGATCTGAAATAATTTGTAAAGGTTTTCCTACAGTATTAGCTAGATTATCAATCAAGGATTCTATGATTTCACCTTGAGTTTTTTCAACTATTTCTATGGCTAAGATATCCAGATCATGATGTTGTAAGGTTTTTTTCTTAGCTTTAAGTTTTTCAGTCCATTGTTGATAGGATAATCCTAAAATAAGTAAACATTTTTTGTGACCTTGTTCGACAATTGTATCAATAATAAAAATCCAATCCGTTCTTTTTTCTTTTGACTTGATTAATTCAAAAATACCGAGTTTTAAAAACCATTGTCTGATGGTAGTAAAATCAGGAGTTGGGAGATTAAAAAACTGCGCCCATAATTTAAAGTTTTTTTCGATGGCACGCCAACTGCTAAAACTTATGATTCTTTGTTGAATTGCTAGTTGAATAATAAAAACAGGATAAGTATATTGCGCTGGTTTTAAAGCTATTATTTCTCGTGATTTGGACTTTTCTACTGTTACCAAATCTACTTTTGATTGATTTCTTTGTTGGCTAGTTTTTTTTTAGTTCTTCTATTTCTAGTTCTTTTTTTTGTAAACTAGCTTCTAGTTGTTTGGCTTTTTTTTTCCATTTTTCACGACTTAAAGCAAGATCTCTTACTTTTATCTCCATTGCTCTTAGCTTTTTCTGTTTTGATAAAGCTCTTTCTTTCCATTTTTCTCTCCCCTCTTTAAACAGGTAGACTAAACTGGTTTCATTACTTTTATAACCTTTCATTAACTGCTAAAAACTAGAGCGAGTTTAAACTGTACATTTTAACACCTAATTCTAGCAAACTTTGGTCGCAATCCCTCTCGATCTTTTTTTTAGTAAAGTTGCATGAATTATTGGCGATCGCATAGTCCAGGATCAACCCCCTAGGAGACATCTTTAGGGTTGTCCCCCAGTGAAAAGCGATTGTCTTGAATGTCAAGTCTTATTCTTGACCCTCGGAGTAATGAGTAATGAGTAATAAGTAATGAGTAAAGACCCATTACTTCTAGAGTAAAATTGAATTACCATATTCTTTTTTTATTCATGCTCGAGCGGAACGTAAATATTAGTATTCAAGAAAGGACAGAAGAATTTGCTATAAGAGTTATTAAAGCTTATTGTGAACTAAATAAAAAGCATTTTGATGAGGCGGTCAAAGTTTTATCAAAACAATTTTTAAAAAGTGGAACGTCAATTGGTGCAAATTGTTCAGAGGCTAAATATGCACAATCTACCAAAGATTTTATCAACAAATATTCTATAGCTTTAAAGGAAGCTAGCGAAACTCTTTATTGGATGAAAATAATGATTAAATCTGGGTTAGTGTCAAAAAATAAATTGCCAAATATGATAGAAGAAAATGAGCGAATTATTAAAATATTAACGGCTTCAATCAATAAGTTAAAAGGAAATAGTTAACTTAAGTAATTAGTATTTATTCTTTATTTATTAGTTATTATTCATTACTTTAAAGTGTGAAGATTAATTTTAGTCACCGTAAATTTGGCGAACCTTATCAAATGTCAACTCAGGACAAATTAAATTAGGCTCGGAGTGAGAACTTTGAGGTTCTAAGGCTGGATAAGAAGTTGTCTTTTTTGGGTTCAGGCGTACGCGTACGCTCAAAAATTGGCTTCAGTCAAAACTTAACCTCCAAGTTTGTGCTTTGAAGCTGTGGGAGCGAAACTCAAAAAGACAGTTCAATTAAGAATTGGAGGTTGCCAAGCTTGATTATTTTTCATCATGGCATTTAAGAAAATCAAGAGTTTGTGCATACAGGCTGTTAGAGCCACTTTTTTGAGTTTACCTTTCTGGAGTAATCGCTCATAAAAAGCTTTAATGACAGGATTAAAGCGAACTGCCACTAAAGTAGCCATGTACAAAACCGAACGAACTTTGGCTCGCCCACCCCAAATACGACGTTTGCCGTGAAACTTGCCACTGTCTCGATTGAGAGGTGCTACTCCCACTAAGTAGGAAATTGATTTGTGGGATAGTTCTCCTAATTCAGGTAAAGAGGCAATCAGAGTGATAGCTACCACCTCCCCCACCCCAGTCACAGTGGTTAACAATTTCATTTTATGCTTCCAGTTTTCGTCAATAGCGATCGCTTCATGGATTTGGGATTCAATTTCTTTGAGCCGTTTCTCCAGCCATTCGATGTGTTCATTGATATCTGATTGAACCGAAGTAGTTTTATTTCGTAAACGATTCTTCTCGGCAGTAATCATGTCACTGAGCTGACGACGACGTTGAACTAACTCGTCTAGTTGACGAGAACGTTCATCGCTGATCTCTCTGACTTGAGGACGGATAGCATCAGCAAAATGAGCTAACATCTTGGCATCAATGGCATCAGTTTTAGCTAATTGTCCTGTGGCTTTAGCTTGCATCTCTAGCTTGACGTGGATTAATAATTGCTACGGCGCGCTCCCGCTTGAGTTAGTTTAATTGCTGCTGATATTTCCATTCCCCCTGTGGCTTCGAGTACAATTAACTCTGGTTGAATTTCAATTAGAATTTGAACCAGTTGCGCTATGCCTTTTTTATTGTTGGTAACTTGATATAACTTTGATAATGGTCGCACATAGACATCAAGATATTTTTGACAGACATCAATTCCCACCCACTGTGACTCGCTCATAAATCATCTCTCATCTTGTTAGTTATTTTACGCCTGTTTGACGTTTGACTTCCTCTTGCTTCCGACTCTTCCTTGCATAATACGGGGTTGAAAATTCCCTAGCGATTGTTTGAGTTGACTTGAAGAGAGAGGATAGTGGGGACCCAGCTTTTCAAGGGTTTTAGGAACCAAAGGTAGAACGGTCTCCCACTCCTTCTTAAGATACAAGGTAGTAGGTAGTAAGTAGTAGGTAGTAGGTATCAGAAGCTATATTTACCTACTACCCATATGCGAAGCGGTATCCTTTAGGACTACCTC
>JASJEK010000138.1 GCA_030064915.1 Xenococcaceae cyanobacterium MO_234.B1 | reverse complement strand
CCAGAGACACCGCCTCTGGAAGAACCCACAGACAATAGCTCTCAAACGCCAGAGACACCGCCTCTGGAAGAACCCACAGACAGTAGCTCTCAAATACCAGAGACACCGCCTCTGGAAGAACCCACAGACAATAGCTCTCAAACGCCAGAGACACCGTCTCTGGAAGGGGAAGCCCTTGTTGGTTACTACGATATGTTTTTGGGGCAGGGCAACCCAGACCAAGTACCACCTATTGTGACAGCAGGTTTCGATCCTGTGAACATCTTTGACCTGTCTCCGGCGGAATTGTCATCAATAGACGTACTGTTCGTTCAGAATCCAGATAACGGCAGCTTCGGGCCGGAGTACCTGGCAAACCTCAGCAACATTGAAACTGCTGTCGAGAATGGCTTGTCGCTCATCATCCACGACCGTTTTGTAGAGGAAGCTGAATCAATTTTACCCGGTGGTGAAAATTTTGATATCCGTAGAGATTTTACCGACGATGCGGATATAGACGTGCGCAACCCGGACTCCCTCCTGATTGAAGGTGCCGGAGGAGTGATCACGGACACCACCCTTGATGGGGGCACTTCCTCCTCCCACGGCTTTGCAGTTGAGGGAAGCCTGCCGGATGATGCAGACCTGGCACTGAGCAGGTCTAACCCATCGGAGATCGTGACCTTCTCCTACGGATTTGGAGATGGACATGCAATCTATTCCTCAATTCCACTGGACTTTTATCTGGCGGGATTTGGCCCCCCCGATGTCAGTGCTAATTTCCGGGAAATCTACGCCCCTAACGTTGTCGAATATGGCGTTGAGCTAATCGGTCCCTCTGAGGAGATCCAAAATGGCAGTTTCGAAACCGGGGACTTCAGAGGCTGGCGAACTATTGGCAACAACAGCATCGAAACAGACGACTTCGGCAGCGGTCCCACCCAAGGGGAATTTCAAGCGCTAATTAGCAATGCTGCTAGCCGTACCGACAGCCCAGTAGTAGACTCAGAGCTAGAAGAATTCTTAGATCTAGCGCCAGGAGTGCTTGATGGTCTTAGCAATGGGGATGTGACAGAAGGTTCTGCCATTAAACAAACTTTCACGGCAGAAGCCGGCGATATATTGCGATTCGATTGGAATTTCCTCACCAATGAGGCAACGCCGGAAGGCACTTTTAATGATTTCGCATTCTTTTCCCTTACTCCGTTAACCCTTGAGCTAGCGGACACTGGCGAATCATTTGTCTCTTCTCTTACTCCATTCTCTCAAGAGACAGAATTTCAAACTGAGTCCATCGCAATCTCGGAAGCCGGAACATATAGTTTGGGTTTCGGAGTTGTGGACGTTGAGGATGACATTATTGACTCCGGCCTGTTAATTGACAATGTTAGGATCGGTGATATTGAACCCAATGATACGATTCCTGAGGCAACTCCCACAGACTTAGTCGGAGAAGGAGAATTTAATATTTCCACCGAAATTGGCGACAATCCCAATGTATTGCCTGAAAATGATGTTGACTTGTTTGAGTTAGAGCTTGATTCAGGAGATCAATTAATTGCAGACATTGATGCTAGTGATATCGGTTCAGAACTCGATCCGATTCTGTCAGTATTTGATTCTAGTGGATTCCTGGTAGCGCAAAATGATGATTTCGAAAGTCTTGACTCCTTTATTGACTTTACTGCGGAATTTAGTGATACCTACTATGTTGGTGTGAGTAGTTTTGCTAACTTCGATTACGATCCCTTTGTTGAAGGTAGTGGTGTTGGAGGAAGTTCTGGCTTCTATGACTTATCTCTCACCGTAAATGATGATGGTGGAGAAGATACCGAATACGATATCGATGTGATCTTCATCGACGACAGCTTGAATCCCGATCAGCAGGAAGTCTTTGAAGATGCCGCCAGCCGCTGGGAAGAGATCATCACAGGTGATGTGCCGGACGTGGTTGTCCCAGGCTTCGGGTTTGTGGACGATATAGCCATTGATGCCAGCGCGCCCTTCATCGACGGACCAGGAGGCATTCTGGGACAGGCTGGTCCGACAGTGCTTCGCGCCGGTTCATTCCTACCCGCACGGGGCATCATGCAGTTTGATTCGGCTGATTTAGAATTTTTGGAGGAAGAAGGTCTGTTTGATGACGTAATTCTGCACGAAATGGCTCACGTGATTGGCTTCGGCACCATATGGCAGGAAAAGAATCTGCTTACTGGTATCGGCACCCCCGATCCACGGTTCGTCGGGGAGGGGGCTACGGATGAGTACAACGACATCTTCGGTGTCAGCGAGTCAGGCGTACCGGTGGAAGCCGATTTCGGTCCGGGCACAGCACTCAGCCACTGGGACGAGGATTTGTTCGGCAACGAATTGATGACGGGATTCATAAATTTCGGGGAAAACCCGTTGAGTCGCATTACTGCTGCATCTATGGGCGATCTTGATTACGAGGTCAATGTAGATGCGGCCGATGCGTACACGCCACCCGGCATCGGGGTCTCACCGGGCGAGATAGTCGGTCGGATTCTCGCAATGGAGGACCTTGAAAGGACGTTTGTCAAGCCGGGGGTAGTCGGACACGATATCGCACTGGACATTGAACCGAAGTTTGTATAGAAGTTCAGAAAAAGAGCCATAAGGTCGAATGCTACTAGGATAAGGGTTAGGGTGGGGCGATCGAGTTTTAAACTGGCGATCGCCCCAAAAGCTGATCCAGAAAGCGTCAATTGGTACAAAAGTATTGGTTACAAGTTAAGATATGAGTAAAGATTGATTAGGAAAGTTCACAAATTTTTAATTATGAGTATTGAGAATACAAACGCTTTCAATCCGGTTACTCCAGAGACTGGGATTGCCGGACGCGATCGCATTTATTTGATTCGTTGGCGGTGATAGCTGGTTACTGTCAGTCATAGTTTTGCTATTTAGTCAAGGTTGTTTTAGAAATATTATCTAACTGATTCTCACGGTAAATCTTTAAACCGTTCAAAATTCACGCTTCATGTGCTAAAAAATAACAAATATGAGAATAGTTATACATAAAAATACTTATATAAAATACTTATATAAAGATTTAATAAAAATACAGCAATTGTATTCAGCTTTAATGATAAAAAAAATCTGTAGCTATTTTTACGTAGTTATTTTTACGGAAATTTTCGCTCCAAAGTCCAATAAATAAGACGAAAATACTTAATAGGCAAGGATTTTAGCCAAGGAGGAACCATGATAGACAATAGCTCTCAAACGCCAGAGACACGGCCTCTCTTTGAATACTCATCTTCAAAGCGGAATGAAATCCTTTTCCCCAGTCCAGATGACGGTGTTTCCTCTGGGGCTTCACGTCTGTTTGGTGTTGATTCTGCGACTAGCGAGATTGTTGAATTCGAGCCGACGAACGGCGCTGAACTGAACCGCTTCGCGCTGCCCCAGCCGTCCAGCCTTGGCCCCGATGGCCTTGCCTTTGACGGCAACAGTCTGTACTTCGGGGCTGGACCAGCGTTCGGTGGTGGGGGCATCCTTTACGAACTTGACCCCGATACCGGGGCTGTGCTCGACTCCGATCCGTTTGCTTCCGTTGGCCTAAGCGACGCTATCGATGGACTGGGCTTTATCAATGGGCAGATCGTGGCCAGCGATACCCTCACCAGTGAAATATTCTTCGTCGATCCGGACAGCGACACAGTTGCCTCAAGCTTCTTCGCTCCAGTGGAAATCCGGGGCGGTCTTGCGGGCGCTGGCTCCCGCGAAACGATTTTCGTCAATAATTTCTTTGATGATGAGATTTATGAGCTTGATGCGACGACCGGTGACCTGGTCAACACGCTTACCGATCCGATCGACTCTACATTTGGTTTGGCGTTTGTCGATGGTTCATTGTATCTAGGTGAAAACGATACTGGAACGATTGCCCAGCTCGATCCCGATACTGGCTCGGTTCTTAACACGTTCGCGAGCGTAACCTCGCTGACGGCACTAGGCGGTGATGATGTCGTTGCCAATCAAATGAACGCCATCGAGAACGGCTCGTTTGAAACGGGGACATTTGAGGACTGGCGAACCATTGGTGACACCAGCATTAAGACTGAGGATTTTGGAGTTACTCCTACCGATGGTTCTTTCCAAGCGTTACTTACCAATGGCGTAAGTGCCTCTGGTGGCTCTGTCGAGGCAGAAGATCTCGAAGAGTTCCTCGATCTCGCTCCCGGGGTATTAGACGGACTGGGAAATGGCCCAGTCACAGAAGGCTCAGCCATCAAACAAACCTTTGACATTGATGAACCGAGCATTCTCTCTTTCGACTGGAATTTCTTGACGGATGAAGCAACACCAACGATCTTCAACGACTTTGCTTTTTTCACTGTCAATCCAGTTACTTTAGAATTAGCTGATACTAACTTTCCTGTTTTCTCTCCATCAGACTCGTTATTTAACGAAGAAACCGGTTATCAAGGAGTTTCTGTGGCAATCTCTGAACCAGGAACCTATACCTTGTCCTTTGGTGTTGTGGATGTTCTAGATGAGATTGTTGACTCTGCTCTCTTGATTGACAACGTAAGCGTCTTTCCTATATCCACAGAGAGTACTAGTTATCCCGATGTTTTCACCTTAGGTAGCAGAGATGTTCTAGCTCTCACATTAGGTGAGGAAAATATTCCAGATTCCTCCCCTCCTGAATTGCCCGGGGCATTCGAACTTGATGCAATGATGGCTGAGCGAGCAATGATGTTTATTTAACGCAATCTTCTGTAGTTCCTGAAAACTAGGTTTAATGATGTTGAACTAAGCCGAAAAGTCACCTCTCCGACTCGTCTGGTCGGGTTGGTGACAACCTGACTTAGTTTAACGCCAACTACTGCGATTTTATGGAACTTGGTCTTGCTCAAGGATTTCTCTGATTTCCTCGAGGGAACAGCCTGACAGTAATGAGCGCCATTCTGGCGGGGCAACCCCGACAAGTTGATCCGCTTCAATGCGAAATGCTAGCGGCTTACGCTCATGGTCAAGAGCAAGCACGAAACGCTCCGGTTGAGTTAAGCTATCGGACTGATTCAGAAATAGGAGGACTTTATCCCCATAATTTAAAGGAATGGTATAAGCCCAACCCCCAGCCCGAACTGAGTACATATTCGCCTGATCTCCCTTGAGTACCTCAGACACAGCAATATCATAGCCGTGACCACCGTCAGTGGGAGTGTAATTACGTATACTTGCCACAGTCCCCAGGATTACCAGATCGGATCGAAAGAAGGCATCACTCATCTGCTCACTCCTGTTCTTGATAGTGTTGTCTGATTCCAAGCCATTTGACAATGCGGGACTCTGTGTATTCCAGAGCCACATGACAATGCCAGCATTCACACTCAGGAGAACTACCAAAGCCGTAACTGGCTTAAGCGATCGCTTAATCGTCAAATTCCCCCTAGAGCTCCTAACCTCAAACCCTCTTAGGGTCAAATATAACGAATTAGGCTCTTTATGGGTTTCAGAGATCTGTTGTTGAGAAGACAGTTAAACGAGTATAATCCTTATCCGTTTTAGTTTTGTGCTTAGTTGTAATCCCCTTCCTGACTTTGGCGAAGAGAAGGGAGAAGGTCATTTCTAATGACTAAACTCCGCAGACGATTTATTGCTGCTGCTAATTCAAAACGACGAAATAAAACTAAATCTCCTTGGGGAAAGTCGGTAATACTATCTAATCCTTTGGTTGCGATTTGTTTCATGATTAAATCTAAAACAGTAGCGAGATTAGTTTGACCATCAAAGTAATTGGCTTTCCCATAAACCATAGCAGATGCTACTGCGATTAACTGTCCCTGATCGACAATTTGTTCAATTGCAGCTAAATCAATATCTTCTGTCCCAAAGGTGATTTGATTGAGATCTCTGACTTTAACTTTAATGTCTCGTTTGTGAGTACTAGGATCAATACTTTCTGGGAGGGGAATTCTCGGGGTAATGTTCCCAAAACTGTTTCCTCCTTCTTCTTGTCTGGCTGTAGGATATTGTAAGGCGATCGCTTTGGCTCGTTCTGTGACATCATAGGGTTGGTAGTTGTCCATTGCAATCACAGTATCAGCAACTTCAAAGTAATCACCACTGCCCCCCATCACTAAAATAGTAGAAACCTGGTAATCATGGTAGAGTTGCCTAACTTTATCAATAAATGGGGTGATAGGTTCTTTTTCTTTAGCAATTAAAGCTTGCATTCTGCGATCGCGAATAGTAAAGTTAGTGGCAGATGTATCTTCATCTACTAATAGTAATTGGGCTCCTGCTTCTAAAGCTTCTATAATATTTGCTGCTTGGGAAGTGCTACCACTAGCATTAGTGGTGGAAAAGTGAGTAGTAGAACGTCCTTGGGGCAAATGGTTGATAAAAGGAGATATATCGACTCCTGCAACACTACGACCATCTTCAGCCCGAATTTTTACCCCATTGGGCTTAGTAATGACAAATTCTCGTCCATCGCCAGGAATATGATTATAAACCCCTAACTCAATAGCTTGGAGTAAAGTCGATTTTCCATGATAACCACCTCCCACAATCAGGGTAACTCCTTCAGGAATACCCATTCCCCGAATCACACCTCGGTTGGGACAATTAAATTCTACTTCTAAAGCAGGTGGAGACTGAAAAGGTACAGGATTAGTTTCTAAGGGACTAAAGTCAATGCCACTGCGTCGGGGTAAAATTGCCTTATTGGCAACAAAAGCCACTAGATTTTTTGCTGATAGTTGTTGTCTAATCCAATCTGCATCTTCTGCTGTTTCTACGTGCTGTTGGATTTCCTGACTGTTAAGAGAATGATAAAGCAAAGCAGAATGAACAATATCGGGGATATCCTCACATAACATTGCTGCTGCTTGACGACCTAAAATCCTTCTACCTCTTGCTGGTAATCCGACGACAAATCGTACTTCTACAAATTGAGTGTCAATTAATACTGATGTCCGTTCTAAAACTTCTTGTTCTGTAGCAGCAATGGCAATTAAACCGCTTTTTCCTGTACCGCGATGGGAACTAATACTGCGAGAAACTTGATAAAACTGGCGCGTAAGATAATCTCTTAAAGCAATTTCCCGCCCTTGAGACTGATAGAGTTGCTGGGGAAAGTTGGCTATAGATTGGGGAATTTTGACTCGAAACTTACTAGGGGAAGCAAAAGGATCACCTTGTACGTAATCAATGATTAAAGTGAAGTCAGGAAATTGATAGTTTCCTCTAATCTCCTTATAAGCTTTATAGCTAGCACCATCAAGATTGAGTAGGGTAGAACGCAAACTTTTGTCAGACATAAGATAATTGGCTACCGACCTAATTATAAAGGCATCGCCGGAAGGGGGAGCAGGGGGAGAGGTGGAAATCTCCTCCTCCAACTTGCTTTCTGAGTATATCTGAAATTTGTGAGCCAAAAATCCGAAGTTAATTTTGGACAAGTCCTAATTAAAGTTTGAGGTCATAGGAGCAAAGCAAAATATTGACCCACTCCCCCCAATAGAATTGGAGGGATTCAGGGTTCAGACAGCGATTGCAGTTGAAAACTGACTTACATCACCTAACCCCAAGGTAGAAGCCCCTACCTTATGAATTACTCGGCTGCTGTTTGAGTCTCTCCCGTGTTGAGTGGAACAACCTGGACAAACCCAGTAGCGTTCATTTAAGCCAAGTTTATCTAAAACATAATTGCACTTAAAACAAGTCTTAGTACTTGGACACCAACGATCTATGTAGCTAACTATTTTTCCTTTTTTAGTTGCTACAAAATCTAGTATTTCAAGAAACTCGGCAAAAGCCAAATCGCTAATTTTACGACCCCACAAACGCTGCATTCCTTTAAGATTAAGAGTCTCAAAGAATAGATAATCAAATTTATCTGTTAGTTCCTGGGCTAATTTCCAGAACCAATCACGACGACGATTAACTACTTTTTCATGAACTCTGACTAAATGTTTTCTAGCTTTTTCTCTGTTATTAGAACGTTTCTGTTTTCGAGAATGACTGCGGTTAGCTAGTTTTAATTCTTTAAGAGATTGTTTGAGAAACAGTGGAGATTTTATTTCAGTATTGTCCGAGCAGGTGAGGAAAACTTTGCAACCAAAATCAAAACCTGCGCTTTTACCCGTCATGATTGAGACTTGGGTATCTACAAAATCTGTCACCACAAACATAAACAATTCTCCTAAAGGATTGCGTTTAATAGTGATAGTCTTTATTTTTCCTTTTATTTCTCTGCTCTTCCAAAACTTAAATATTCTCTTGCCTATTCTGACTCGGTTGTCATCAAGAAATTTATAGCCAGCTTGCTTAAGAGTGAATGATTTGTACTTAATTCTCTTTCTAAAATTTGGCGGTCTTACTCCTTTTTTATGGTGTTTGAAAAACAACTGATAGGCTCTATCAATACGCTGAATAATGTCTTGTGCAGCTTGGCTACCAACTAATTGCCAATACTCATTTTTATTTCTAAGTTTGGCTATGTGTTTCATCAACTTATTCTTATTCAAATATTTACCAAACAAACGATAGTAGCGTTTGTGTAGTGCTATGCAGTGATTATAAATATTACTTGCTGCATTAATCGCACCATGCAGATGCTTGTTTCGCTTATGTTGGTATAGTTTGAATTGATAAGTCTTCATACCGAAAATGATAGTATGAGTTGTAGATAAAAATCAACTATCTACAATAAGCGATATGAAAAATAGTTATAGACACTTCAACCATGCTGTTGGGTTAGCAACAGTTCACTTAGTCTGGATACCATGCAGACGCAAGAAATTATTTGGCAACAAAAATGAAGATTTAAAACTTAGGTGTATTGAGATATTTAACAGTGTTGCACAAGATAAAAAATGGATAATTAAAGCACTTGAGATCGCTCCTGACCACATACATTTGCTAGTAGAATACGACCCCTTTCATTCAATATCTCAGGTAGTCAAAGCATTCAAAGGTAGATCATCTAGATTCCTTAGACAAGAATTTCCGCATCTATTGAAGTTACCTAGCCTTTGGACTAATTCTTATATGTTTGATACTACAGGAAAAGTTAGCACAGCTAAAATAATGGCATATATTAACGCTCCCCATCATGGATAGTGCGTCACTGCCAGTTAAAACTGACGAGTGACCCCGCGTCGCCGAAAGGCTCAAGGGAACGCACGAGTCGTGGCTCAACAAGCATTTTGCCTGTTGCTCGCTTATATCCGTCCAATAAATTGAGACGGCTTTACGCTCCTTTGTCGTAAAATAGTCATATAAGACAAGTCATGGGAAAATACTAACAAAACAATTATATAAAATTCCCCACAACTAAATTAAGTAGTTATCGTTTGGTTGAGAATTGCCTAATATAATATTAGTTTAACTGATGACTATTACTCAATCACCTAAAAAAGTCGGACTAGCTTCCTACTTAGTTAATCAAATTCTTGCCATTAAGCCTTTAGCAAACTTTGCCAAAAGTCGAGCGCGGAATATGATGATTAATCGTGCTGAGTCCATTGGAGTACCTTGGCGCGAAAATTACCGCCAATTAAGAGACCGCAATTGGGAGCAAGAGCTAAAAGCCCTAGCGAACCCTTCCCTAGATTATCCCGATTATTATCTAACATCTTTCCATGCTTATGAATCAGGGAATATGAGTTGGCAAGCAGCCTGGGAAGTTGAATCTGCTGCTTATGCAGTTCACGCTAAAATTTGGCAAGATGCAGGAGTCCAAGGGGATGGTCGATTGCGAGCTAGCTATCACCGTGTGCTACAACAACAGTTAATCACACCACCCCAAACCATTCTTGACCTTGGATGCGGTGTGGGGATGAGTAGTTTCGCCCTACAAGAAACCTACCCTCAAGCTAAAGTTACAGGAGTCGATCTTTCTCCCTACTTTTTAGCAGTAGCCCAATATCGTTCTCAAGAAAATAAACATCAAATTAAATGGTTGCACCGTGCTGCGGAAACTACAGGCTTACCAGATAAAAGTTTTGAGTTAGTGTCTGCTTGTTTAGTATTTCATGAGTTACCAACTACTGCTGCTGAGGCAATTATTACTGAAGCTTATCGAGTTCTTCGTCCAGGGGGATGTTTGGCAATTATGGATATGAATCCCGAATCAGAGGTATTTCAAAAAATGCCTCCTTATATACTCACGCTCCTTAAAAGCACTGAACCTTATCTGGATCAGTATTTTTCCTTAGATATAGCAACAACTTTTACTGAGATAGGCTTTAATCAACCCACGATTATAGTTAACAGTCCCCGTCATCGCACTATTATTGGCATCAAATCCTAAACTGTCTTATCAGTTACTAATGGCGTCATCACTACATTATTGGTTATAAAGGATTTAGTTAGTTTAACTATCTAGTTGACTTAATTCTTATAGATTGATTTCACAGAAATTGCATTTTCCAATTAAATTCAACATCTAAAACTCAAACAATTACTGATAATCTAATGGTAAATATCTCTAATGGCACTCGCCCTAATGGTAATCGTAATGATCATCAAGATACTAAAATTCGGATTTTGGTTGTAGATGACCAAAAAATGATTCGTGAGGGTCTTAAAGCCCTGATTAAAACTGAATCTAACTTAGAGATTGTAGGCACTTCTGACAATGGAGAAGATGCAATCAAGAAAGTAGAAACCCTAAAACCAGATGTTATCCTGATGGACATGGAAATGCCTGGAATGGATGGGGTAGCTGCAACCAAAACTATCTGTCAAAAATTTCCCGATGTGAAAGTACTAGTACTGAGTACCTTTGATACCCAGGACTATGTAGCTCGTTCTCTAAGTGCTGGAGCTATGGGATATCTGCTCAAGGGAACTCCTGCTAAAGAGTTAACCACTGCAATTCAATCGGTTTATTTAGGTTACGCTCAAATTGGACCTGGAATATATCAGAACTTACCTCTAACGCCTAAAGAAGAAAGCAAAAAGCTGCCAGTAGACTCTACCTCCGGTGGGACTAATCAATCCCAAACCCCTACAGAAGAGCTTAGTCCTCGTCTTAATGGAAAACTGGCTCCACTAGCAAACTCTTCCGATAGTTCTTCTGCTCTAGCCGTAAAAAATCAATCTTCTATTGCGCCTCGTAAATTTGAACAAACTGTCCTCTTACGTCAGTCCCCTAAATGGTCGAGAGCCACAGTTTGGGCAGTAGTAGGCGTGACCGTTTTTACTGTAGGCTGGGCTGCGATCGCCAAAATCGAACAGGTTGTACCAGCAGTGGGTCAACTCCAACCCCAAGGTGCTGTCAAAGAAATCCAAGTCCCCACTAATGGAGTTGTCGAAGAAGTAAAAGTTGAAGAAGGAGACAGAATAGAAAAGGGAGAGGTTCTCTTAATCCTCGACTCTACCACCTCTAAGGCTCAGTTAGAGTCTTTTACTAATATTCGTCAATCCCTATCTCAGGAAAATAAATTTTATCGCGCTCTAATGAGTAAAGAAATTCCTACTAACGAAGTGGAAGGAGCAATACTGAAACTCGAAATTCCCCGTGAAGTTGCTTTCTTGGCTCGTAATCGCGCCCAACTAACGGCAGAAAATCAGTTATACCGCACTCAATTAGGAATTGACTCTGGTAAGCTCAATGCACGACAAAAACTGAGACTTAGAACCGCTCAAGCAGAACTTCGTTCTCGCACAGCAGCAGCGAGACTGGAAGTAGAACAGCTAGAAAAACAACTCAATCAAAATCAACTACAGCTAGGAGATGCTAGGGAACAATTAGCCACTGCTCGTCAAGTTTTAGGAGAAATCGGACGACGTAACCGAGAATCTATCGCTCAAGCGGAAGAAAGTTTGAAGATTGAGGAAAAAACCCTTAATTCTATTGCACCCCTAGTAGAGGAAGGAGCTTTAGCAGGGTTGCAACTAGACAGGCAACAACAAGAAGTCAATGACCGTCGCGCTAACATCATTGAATCTAAAGCTAGAGGTCAGATTGAATACGATAACCAACAGCAAGAAGTGGTAACTCTCCAAGCAGAAATTCAAAGACTGCTGGAAGAAGAAAAAAGACTAACATTAGATATTGCTCAAGCTAGAGAGGAACTCATCAATACTACAGCTCTTTCAGAAAAAGACACTTTAGACCGTATTGCGAACAACGACCAAAGGATTGCTGATATTGATAGTCAGCTAAACAGGACTATTGTTGAAAACGATAAACGCATTCAAGAGATTAATAGTCAAATTAGTACTGCGGAACAAAACCTGAAATATCAAACTATTGCTGCACCTATAAGTGGTACAGTTTTTGACCTCGAAGCATATCCTGGATATGTACCTCCAGCAGGACAAGCTGCTAAACCAGTCTTAAAAATCGTTCCTGATGATCTACTAGTAGCAGAAGTCTTCATTAAACCAGAAGATATCGGTTTTGTGAAACAAGACATGAAGACAGATGTGAGAATCAGCTCCTTTCCTTTTGGGGAATTTGGAGATGTTAAAGGTAAAGTTACTTATATTGGTAGTAGTTCCCTAGAACCAGAACCCCAACCTCCTTACAATTTTGTGCGTTTTCCTGCCACTGTAGAGCTAGACCAACAATACATGAATATTAATGGCGAAAAGAAACAACTTAAATCTGGTATGTCAGTACAAGCAAATATCAGAGTCAGAGAGAATCGAACCGTTATGAGTTTACTCTTTGATAAATTCTTTACACCATTAGAAAAATTCAAAGAAGTAAGATAAATGTAGAATATCCACCACCTATTAACTCACCTGCGGTTCGTTAATTAGGTGGGGGCTTTCGAGTAACCCTTCAGTTATCGGACAATTAAAAGCTTATGCTATCTGGTTTAAAGTCATCCACGCTACTACGCGATCGCCGATTTTAAAGACCAAAGAGTTGGCTAAACCGAGATAATGAGATGAGTGTGCCAACAGCAGAGCCAATTCTTGCCATTCTTGCTTGTTCATTTTAAGTTCTTGAGGACAATCAGCAAAATCTAGGCATATTACGGTAGAACGACCATTAAGTTCACGGAAGACTCGGCATTTTGGGGAGAGAAAAGGAGCTAGGGAGCGAAAACGCCTAATCGCCTCTATTTCTAAGTCAATACTTGTATAGTTGAGTGGTGAGTTTTTGGATGCCATAATAACCTCCCCCCCGCTAGCAACAGCTAACTATTGGCTTTTCTCCTATCTTTATTGTAAGAAGTTGTTAATCACTTTTTATCCCAATTTGAACAAAATGTTGAGCCCAGTCCTCACCCCTAACAGAATGTCACGAAGATAAGAGTTTTTAGTGCTAAAATTCCCCCTCTCTCCCACTAGAAAGCAGGGCTATCTCATAGGAGAATGAAACAGCCCTACCCTTTATCACCTATTAATCAAAAACTTGGTGCAACAGATGAGTTTAATGCTGAAATATTGCTGGTTTACGTGGTTCAGGTTCTGAATTAGGATTATTATCAGGTCGATTATTAGCAGGTTTAACTCTTCGGGATTGACCGTTATTTAGCTCTGAGCCTGTACCACCATCATTAGGATCGAGAAAAGGTCGCAAGTCGATGTTTTTGGGAGACTGAGAATTAGTCTGTACTTTTTTTCCGCCTAGAAGTTGACCAATGTCATTGAGAATATTATTACTACTGCCTGTTTCGCCGTAGGTATAGACTCCTTGGGTTTGTAGTCCATCGTCAGCAATGAGGAGATTTTCAAAGATCAGATCGCGAGTCAGTTGGGCGTCTTGACCAGGAGGTACGGTTAAGACTATACGACAATCTGTTGGGTCAATTTGGGTGGTTACACAAACAGTATCGTAGCCATTTTCCCTTCCTGTGGACATTTCTAGTAATCCATCTTCCCGATAAGATTCTAGACGGCGACTGATTTCGTCACAACGTTTTTGGGGACTCCAACCGCCTCCTAATTGACTGGGAACAGCCCAAGGGTAAGAAGTGTTAGGTTGACTTTCAGGATAATACATTACGGTGTATTCACCGTTAACAAATTCGCAAGTAAATCTTGTATCAAAATTGTTTCTGCTTACAGGTGTGGAATTAGGATTTCTACCAGGGTTAGTGTCAATAATTACTTCTGGAGGTTGAGAACTATTTTGACTTACTACCTGCAATAGTTGTCCGAGATTATTGCTATTGAGTGGTAATTCTGAGGGAAAAGGAGCAGCATTAACATTATTCCCACCTAGAATTAGAGCCATAGTGAAAGGTAAACTAGCGGTAGCAAAATAAGACCTTAGATGATTAAATTGGTTTAACATAAGAGATTTTCCTGAGAATTTAACAAAATTGTTTATAGAAAGGGCTGAGAATACCCCTATCCTTTAGGAAGGGATGAGAAGCCCACAAAATCGAGCAACTCGATGTTGTATCGATTTTGTAAACTAGGTTCATGTTGCTTGTTTAAAACTTTGTATAACAATGCTTTCAATAGTTGTACAATATTTGCATCTACCAACAAAGCGCCGAGAGGGGGCTTGAAAGAAGAATTGTCAAATTAGGAACGCAAATCCTAAAACTAATTAAGCCCCCTTCTCGCCAAGCACGGTAGAATCAGTACCAAGAAAACTGGATAATGGGTTCTGTTCGGAAAAGCGCGAAAGTGCGGTCTTGGACGGGGCTTACAAGCTCTTGAACTAAATTCAAGAGTCAGCCCCTTGGCTTTCCCCCATGAGCAACTTTCGTAAGAAGCTCGAACAGGTAAAATATCCAAGCAGCATGGGCGCGAAACTTTTTCGTTTCACCGTAGGGTCGGGCTGACCCGAACGGGATACTTGCAAAAGTATTGCAAAGCTTGTGGATCGACCTCTTTCGGGGATGTTTCGTCGTTTGATGTTTCATCTAGATATGTCGGGTTGAAGCAAGAAGCCTTTACGCCTTTAGGCTAAAGGTATGTCACATAAAAAACACCCGTTACAGTGTTAATGATGATTTCAACAACTATGACGGGTAGAAAGAATAAATGTTTCTGAGGATACGTTGATTAGATGCGTTTTTCTAAGTACTGACCAATGGTAATCTCTTGTCCGGCGCGGGAAATAATAGTTTGTCTGGTACGATAATTCTGACCGATGAGTTTGATTTCTTCCTCAAAGACAGAACCACCGTATTCTGTCCGCAAGCATAAAGTATCAGGATTAATAAAAGAACAAATAGCGATGACTGGTTTAGAGGTAGCAAAACCGCGATCGCGATATAGTTTATTCCCTAATATCCCAAAGCTAGTAGAGCCACAAGAGGCTTTCCTCTCTTGGTTGGTGTAGTTGCTTTCCCAGGTTACTAATGTGCCACACAAAAGGGCATCCTTGGGTTCTAGTTGGTGTAGTTTGGCTAGTTCTATTAGTTCTGGCGTACCTGATTCTAAAAATTTAATAGTTAATAGGCTTTCTACTTCTTGAGGCTCTGTCTCTTGATTAAGCATATAGTAGCGTCGCTGAGATTTCCATTTACCTTGCGATCTCTTGAAAAACTCTACTGCCAAAGATTCTAAAGTAGTATTTAAAGTAGTATTTGTCATTCCCACAGATGTCATCGAGACATAACCTCTTTATCTATTTTATCTATAGTTCTACTGCATATTATGGTTATTTTGTAAATATTCAGCAGGGTAACTTGTAATATTTATTAATATATCACAAGAGATTTATTATTTTCATCCTGAGGGTATTTTAGTTTTAGAAGAAAAACTCTTACGAAACAGTAGTCTTTCTTACCAATCACCAATAAGTAAATTTTTGTAACGAAATACATAAATCAAACCCATAGCACAGGAGTTACATACATAGGGTTTTAGCAAAACTCATAAATCTAGTACTCCGTAACCTATGCCAGTATCCACTATTAAAGAAAATTGGCAACTGTTTCATGCCAATGAGCAATTACCTTTATCTTCCAAATATCTATGGTTAATCCTTGAGGGAGTAGTCAAAAGCTCAACTATCAACCAGAAAGGGGAAAATGTTACTTTAAGCTATTGGGGAGCAAAAGATGTTGTAGGAAAGCCTTTGTCTAGTAATACATTCTACATACTTGAGTGTGTTACTCTTGTAAAAGCCGAGAAAATTTACATCGAAGATTGGCAGAGGTTATCATCTGCTGTCTTGCGTTATGGACAACAAATTAAAGAATTAACTCATATAATTCGTACTGGGAAAGTAGCAAAACGCTTATTATTACTTTTGGATTGGTTAGCCAATAAATTTAGCGATCAACTCAACCCCAATAAATCCATTAACTTTAATATTACTCATCAGGAATTATCAGAAATAATGGGTGTGAGTCGTATAACAGTAACTAAAATAATCAATAAATTTGAACAAGAAGGAGTTATTTCTCGTCCATCACGAAACAAAATTATTTTGCATTAAATTCTTTAGTTACAATTGACACTCTCCAACCTTGCTACGCAAAGGGGGCTTGCTGAACCTAAAAACCAAACGAGAAACAGTATATAACAAAAAAAATAATTAAAGTCTAGACAGACTAGATATAATTGTGGGGTAAGTACATAGACAAAATTAATTGTGCAATTATTTTCTTGCTCTGTCAGGCTTAGAGGATGTCTGAGAAGTTCTCATTGATACTTTCTGGCTACTCAAGCTCGACGAAATAATGGGACTTATAACCTCATTATTTAGGTACTAAAGACTGTTTTTAAG
>JASJEK010000098.1 GCA_030064915.1 Xenococcaceae cyanobacterium MO_234.B1 | reverse complement strand
GGTGCAAGATAGACCCAAGCATTTAAGAATAATCCCAAAGCAAAACGTAATAGACCATAAGTCCCTAATTTTAGTAATACCCCTGCTAACAGTACAGATATGGGGGTAGAAGCCTCCACGTGAGCATCAGGTAACCAAGTGTGGAAAGGAAAAATCGGAATTTTGATAAAGACTCCTACTAACAAAGGAGCAATAAGTAATAGCTGACTATTTAAAGATAAAGTATGCGATCGCAAAGGTTCGTAGGCGAAACTATCTGCACCAGTTAACCAAACCAATCCCAAAAAAGAAGCTAAAACTAAAATTCCTGATACTGTGGTATAAAGCAAAAATTTCATCGCTGCATAACCTCTTCTTTTCCCACCCCAAATAGCAATCAAGAAATATAAAGGGATAATCTCTAATTCATAGAAGAGGAAAAATAACAGTAAATCCTTGGCTAAAAATGCTCCCATAGCACCGGAACTTAAGAGCAACAATATCGAGTAATAAAACCGAGGTCGTGCAATAGATTTGTCGGTAATAATAATTGCAATTAGGGTCAAAAGACTATTCAAACATACTAGAGGAAAAGACAATCCATCTATTCCTATGTTGTAGTTCAAACCAATCCATTTTAGCCAGGGAATATACTCCGAAAATTGAAACCCACTAACACTGGTATCAAATTTCCATCCTATATAAAGATTGATAACTAAGGCAGCAATAGCAGCAAACATTGCTAAGTTACGACTTATTTTTCCTTCTTTTTCGGGAAAGAAACCGATAACTATAGCCCCCACCAGTGGAATTAAAATTAAGGCACTAAGCATGTGATCTAGTTGTTAATTGTTGATGATAAATTACTGATAAATTACTGATTAATAAATGGTTATTGAATTAGAGATGACCAATAGTTAGTTACTACTGACCATTGACTATTAAGTAATGACCAGAGCAAGACACTGATTCCCAGTACTATAGTCAAGATATAAAATTGAGATTTACCTGTAGTGTTATATTTCAGGGCATTCCCACTAAAAATAGTTGCCAAACTCACCAGGTTCACTAAACCATCAACTACATAACGGTCGATCCAAGAAGTAAATTGTGATAAGAAAGATACTCCAGCTACTACCGTTACTTGATAAAGACGATCGACGTAAAAGTCATAAGCAAATAAATCTTGGAAAAATCGCACCACCACTCGACTCGATCGCGCCCAAGTTTTTCTGAGAGGAATAGCTGCACCAATAATACATCCAATAACTCCCGAAGCTACTAATAAAGGTATTGCCCACTGAGTTACTTCAGAATTAGGCACAGTTAAAGGTGTGTTGGGACTTAACCAGAGGTTCCATTGAATTGGTGCTAAGGGTGCAAGTAAGGTAACAATGGTTAAAGACACCATAGGAAATGCCATTTGCCAATTCACTTCTGGAGCGCGACGGGTTTTCACCTGGGGCTCTCCCAGGAAAATCACCCGAAATAATCTCGTGAGATTAATCGCCGATAGAGTATTCACAAACATTACAGTAGCTAATAGCCACCAGTCTGTATCCCAAGAGCCATTAAACCAACGTTGCCAAGTCCAAAACATCCCCATTGGGGCAAGAGCTAGTAATCCAGCACTACCTACTACAAAAGCGATCGCTGTTGCTGGCATCCGTGACCACAAACCCCCCATTTCGGTTACGTTTTGATTATTTGTTGTCAGAATTACTGCTCCAGCACTCATAAACAATAAAGCTTTAGCGATCGCATGAGCAAACAGGAGTAAAAAGGCAATATCAACTTGTCCCAACCCTACAGCGATAAATACTAAACCCAGATAAGCACTAGTGGAATGAGATAATGCTCTCTTTATATCAATTTGGGCGATCGCCATCAAGGAAGTTCCAATTACAGTTACCGTCCCCAAAATAATCAAAGTATCAGAAGATACAGGGGATAGGGTAAATACTGGTTGCAACTTAATCAAGACATAAGCACCAGCAGAAACTACAATAGAATTCCTGAGAATTCCTGCTGGGTTAGGACCTTCCATCGCTTCATCCAGCCAGAGATTAAGGGGAAACTGAGCGCATTTACCTGTAGGCCCAGCAATCAAAGATAAACCTACCAGTGCTGCTGTTAAAGGATGTAAAGGAAATGTCTTTGCCCAACTTTCTAGATCGGAAAAGTTTAAGCCAGCCCCATAGGAAGACATTGCCACTATACCCATCAGCAGAACAATATCTCCCACTCGCTTAGTCAGAAAAGCATCTCTTGCAGCCGTTACGACCAAAGGTTGAGCATACCAAAACCCCACTAGGAGATAAGTTGATAAAGTCAACAACTCTAATAACCCATAACTGAGTAGTAAAGAGTCACTCAAGGAAATCCCCACTAGGGCTGCTTCAAAAAAGCCCATCAGAGCAAAAAAGCGTGCTAATGACCAATCTTTCTCCATGTATCCCAGAGCATAGATTTGGGCTAGCAGACTAATGCCTGTCACCAACTCTAAGCCACCCAAGCTGACTGGAGATAACTCAACATCCAAAGTCAAATTCAAGTCTGCTACTTGTAGCCAATGAAATACCAGCTTTTGAGTAGGAACTGACCAAACATAATTAAAAGCAATTGTTCCATGAACAAAGGCGATAAAAGTCATCAGGATATTGATATAAGCTGCTGGTCTTGGGCCTGTACGACGGATTATGCCCAAAGACCAAGGTAAGCTAAGGATTGCACCAAGAAACCCATAAAAAGGGGCAACCCATATAGTTTTAAGAAGGAACTCACCCATCAAAACGCCCCAGAAATTACAACATCAAATTTATCTTTGCAGCTATTTGTTTACTGCTGCGACATTTAACCAATGTTTATTTTTAGTGTATTAAAGGTTAATCTTACCAGGTTATGAAGCTCAATCCTGTGTAAGTCTTATAGGATAATAATATGGTTTATCTCGGATGCCATGAGGAAATATCGGGTCCTTCAAATTTAAACAGGAGCGCCAAACACCATTAATCCCCAAAACAAAAGAATTTGCTGGTTTTTTAGTCGTGTTACTTAATATAGCCTATAAGACATATAAAAATCTTGGATTTTTTTTAGATTTTATCAAAATTGAGACTCTCTCACTCAGGATCGACAGGAAAACTCTTAAAAGGTGTCTTGCAAGACGAAAATATACCCATTTCTTGAGTTTGAGATGGATTAATACCAGTATTGATTTAAAAAATCCCAAAAAGCTCAATAACAGGAATAATCAACCACCCTAACTACTAAAAATTACGCCTGTAATCTTGTAGGCATTAATTCTTATTAACAATTAAATTAAAAAATATAATCACGATTTATATTGTCAAAGGGTACATCGTTATCTATCCTTAATTATGGAAAGGTAAATTAGCCATTCTCGTAAAATCTAAGTCAACTTATGAGTCAAAAAAACCGATAGAAGAGAAAATTTCAATCCTAGAGATCTAGCAAAAACCAAAGCTAATCTAGGTCAGAGCAAAAACTAATCTATATATGGTTTGTCTCCTTAATAAATTTCTCAAGGGAAATTATCAGACTTGGTGTGACGATTAACTATCTAAATATTACTCTCTAAAATTTTGGCTTGAATTAGGAAGGAATTAAAAATATGCCCATCGCAGTAGGAATGATTGAAACTCTAGGGTTTCCCGCAGTAGTAGAAGCTGCTGACGCTATGGTAAAAGCAGCCCGCGTTACCCTGGTTGGTTATGAAAAAATTGGTACAGGTCGCGTAACTGTAATTGTGCGTGGCGATGTATCCGAAGTACAAGCTTCTGTATCGGCTGGTATTGAAGCTGCTAATCGTGTGAACGGTGGGGAAGTACTTTCGACTCATATTATCGCTCGTCCTCACGAAAACCTTGAATACGTCTTACCTATTCGCTACACAGAAGAAGTAGAACAATTCCGAACCTACTAGCTAGGATATTTATTTCTGATTCGTTAATAAACAGTATTTTTTAAGGAGTAAAAATTCTATGTCTATTGCAGTAGGAATGATTGAAACTTTGGGGTTTCCGGCAGTAGTAGAAGCTGCTGACGCTATGGTAAAAGCAGCCCGTGTTACCCTTGTTGGTTATGAAAAAATTGGTACAGGTCGCGTAACTGTAATTGTGCGTGGCGATGTATCTGAAGTACAAGCTTCTGTATCGGCTGGTATTGATAACGTACGTCGTGTTAATGGTGGTCAAGTACTTTCGACTCACATTATCGCTCGTCCTCATGAAAACCTGGAATATGTACTACCTATTCGTTACACCGAAGCAGTAGAACAGTTCCGTGAAAGCGTTAATCCCCAACCCTTAAGAAGACCATAGTTGCGGACTAGGGTAGATGCAAATTGCCAAAGTTCGTGGCACAGTAGTAAGCACTCACAAAGCTCCTAGTATGACGGGAGTCAAGCTGCTATTGGTGCAGTTTATCGACGAATCAGGGCAGTTATTACCAAAATACGAAGTTGCAGCCGATATTGTGGGTGCCGGTATCAATGAGTGGGTTTTGGTAAGCAGGGGCAGTGCTGCTCGTATCGAAAGCCGTTACGCAGAACGTCCCTTAGATGCCACGATTGTGGGAATTATTGATACGGTTTCCGTCGATAATCGCTCTCTTTATAGTAAAAGGGAAACAGAACGTTTTTCATAAGAAAAGCGCAGGGAACACTCGATAGTAGCAAAACAGTTTACTTTCCTGGAATAGCTGTTAGCTAAGTTAATTTAGGAGAAATTTGAATCATGGCAGTCCGCACTAAAGCGGCTCCCCCAACTCCTTGGTCGAGGGATCTAGCAGAACCAAAAATCGACAGTAGTGCCTACGTACATTCGTTTTCCAGATTAATTGGAGATGTCCGAGTTGGTGCTAATGTATTTATAGCTCCTGGTAGCTCGATTAGAGCAGATGAGGGAACACCATTTTATATTGGGGAAAATACCAATATTCAAGATGGTGTCGTTATTCATGGCTTGGAAAAGGGGAGAGTCACAGGAGATGACAGTAAAGAGTATTCCGTTTGGATAGGTAAAAATACTTGTATCACTCACATGGCATTGATTCACGGTCCTGCCTATGTGGGAGATGAGTGTTTTATTGGTTTTCGCTCTACGGTGTTTAATGCCAAGGTTGGCGACGGCTGTATTGTAATGATGCACGCTCTGATTCAGGATGTGGAAATTCCACCTGGTAAATACATTCCTTCTGGAGCAGTCATTACTAATCAGCAACAAGCAGACCGTTTACCTGAAGTTCAAGACAGCGATCGCGCTTTTGAACACCATGTAGTCCAAATTAACGAGGCTCTCCTAGCTGGGTATAAATGTGCAGAAGAATCTGCTTGTATTAATCCCATTCGTAGTGCTGTTACCGACTCTCCGTCAAGTTCCCAAAAGATCGCCAAAGATAATAGCTATATAAATTCAGTAGGAAATATGAGTTTAAGTACTGATATCAGAACCCAATTGAAATCACTGTTGGCTCAAGGTTGCACTATTACTACCGAACACGCCAACAAACGTCGTTTTAAAACCAAGTCCTGGTTGACTGGTGGTACTCTCTCTGGTAGCAGAGAAAACCAAGTCATGTCTCAACTAGGAAGTATTCTTCAGGAACATCAAGGAGAATACGTCAAGCTAGTAGGAGTCGATCCTAAAGCTAAACGGCGAGTTGCTGAAATTATCGTTCAGCGTCCTGGAGATAGCCCCCGCAATGGCAAAGTAGCAACTTCTAGCACCAGTTACAGCAATGGTAATGGCTTTGCTAGTAATGTTAAGAGTGGTTTGAATGGAGATATTTCGGGACAAATTAGCTCTTTACTAGCTCAAGGTTGCAATATTGGTATTGAGCATGCCAACAAGCGTCGCTTTAAAACTAAATCTTGGCTTACTGCTGGGCAAGTTAGCGGTAGCCTCAATCAGGTCATGAGTCAGGTCACAGCAATAGCTAACCAGAATCCTCAAGACTACGTTCGCATTATTGGTGTTGACCCCAGTGCGAAAAGAAGAGTTGCAGAAATTATTGTCCAACGTCCAGGAGAAGGGATTTCTACCAGCTCATCTAATGGCTCTAGCTTGGGTCGAAGTAAATCTAGTAGCAGTTACAGCAGTAATGGTAGTTTAAGTGCTGAAGCAATACAAGAAGTTCGTTCTTTATTATCAGCAGGGTACAAAATTGGCACAGAACACGCAAATAAGCGTCGTTTCAAAACCAAGTCTTGGCAAAGTTGCGCTCCTATCGAAAGTACCCGTGAATCTGATGTCATATCAGCATTAGAAGCTTGTTTGGCAGAACACGCAGGAGATTATGTCCGCATGATTGGCATTGACAAGGCTGCTAAACGTCGAATTTCTGAAACTATTATTCAACGCCCTGGCGATCGCCAAAAAGGAGCTAAAACTACTACTGCATCAGCTTCTAGTTACACCAATGGCTCTAGCTCCAGCAGTGGTAATGGTAGTGGTCGCACTCACGGCTATAGTAATGAATTTAGCAACAAACACTTGAGTGACGAAGCATTACAACAAGTTCGCTCTTTGCTGTCTGCGGGCTACAAAATTGGGACAGAACACGCCAATAAACGCCGTTTTAAAACTAAATCATGGTCTACCTGTTCTCCAATTGATAGCCGTCATGAGTTAGATGTAGTTGCTGCTTTAGAAGCTTGTTTAGTAGAACATGCAGGAGAATACGTTCGGATGTTCGGTATCGATCCTACTGCTAAACGTCGAGTTTCTGAAACTATTATTCAACGCCCATAAGCGCACATTAAAGCAGTAATTAGTAGTCAGCAACTTAGAAACTAATAACTGAAACTAATAACTGATTACTGATTACTGATTAGGCGATTACTGTGAAAATGTATTTACCACCTCTGCAACCTGTAGTTGATTCCAATATTGTTATTTGTGGGGATGTTGAAATTCATCCCACTGCATCTATAGCTCCGGGAGTTATTCTACAAGCTGCCCCTAATAGTCGTATTGTCATTGGTGCGGATGCTTGTATCGGAATGGGGGTCATTCTTAACGCTTATGGTGGTGTTATTAATGTGGAAAATGGTGCTACTTTAGGTTCTGGGGTTTTGATCATTGGAAACAGTACAATTGGTAGCAATGCTTGTATCGGAACAGCAACTACAATTTTCAATGCTTCTGTAGAATCAATGAAAGTTGTTATTCCAGGTTCCATAATTGGAGACACTTCCCGATATGTAGAGATTAACTCTTCGACTAATGGTTCTACCGTAAGTGAATCAAAAACTAAGCTTTCAGGGATAGATGCTTTAAATGCAACTTCTAATGAAGATTCTGAAACAGCTACTGCCCCAGAAAAATCACCACAAGAAACAATTAGTCAGCAACAAAACTCTACTGAAACTAAATCTAAGACTGAGGAAATAACTGAGGAAATAGTTGATAGCTCTTTTTCCCATAATTCACCTGATCCTTGGAGAGAAAAAGGAGTAGAAACAAATATCGAAACCCCAGAAGGGGTTACTATTGGAAAAACCTATATTAACCAATTGCTAGTTACTCTTTTTCCCCATAAAAATTCCCTCAAGAAACCTCCTTCCTAAAACTATAGCAATTCTCTGAAAGCCTGATTTACACCTTGGGCTATATCTGGGGAAAGGGCACGCTTTGGAGACTTGAAAACAAAACCAATTAATCTATGGTATCAATACCTGGATATATTAAGTCTCCTCCCGGAGGTTAAGGGGAAAAAAAATTGTACATTATGAGTCTGAGAAACACTATATATTAAGTGACTTAAAGAACAAAACATTCGGGTTTATTTGATAAATAATATAGCCTTTTTTTAATAGGTGAGTCCAAAATTTTCTGAACGCGAAGCGACCTTAGATTTAACTGAAATAAATAGTTTTAATCAAAAAAACAAAAGAGTTTTTGTTAATTACAGTCACTATTAAATCAAAAAAATACTATTTATTATCGCTTGTTTATGAAAAATAAGTGATTTTAGAGTCACTTTATTTTTAAACAATCGAGTATATATACTTATTCATCGTCCGAGATAATATAGCCCTACAAATTTAGGTTAGGACAAATCAAATTTTGTAAGGGCTTTTCGCGAAAAGCCCTTACTTTAAATCCTATGTCTTAACCTTCTGACGTATTGCTATAACTCGAGATAATAACTGACGAAAAAATTTTTTTTCTGAATAGTTGCCTGACATAAAAAATTAACATTTCTTAACCAAATTGAGTTAGCTATGTTAAAGCATCAGCTAAACTAATCAATCACAGAAATAATTGCAATCAAATTCAAAAAAAAATTTGACAAAACTTATTTTAAAGTCTAAAAATCATGTTAAGATTAGAACTTGAAAAAGGAATTAGTCATACGAAGATTAGCGACCTACATTTTCCCTAGGTAAATTAATCTCTTACAGATTTTTCTTCCCAGTGGAATAGAGTCCTTATGTATATTTAGACTCTAAAAAAAGAGAACACTAAACATCTTGTTTATGGAGGAATTAGCCTAAATGGTACAAACTAAATCATCCGCAGGGTTTGAAGCAGGGGTAAAGGATTATCGCCTTACCTACTACACTCCTGAATACACTCCCAAAGACACCGACCTGTTAGCTTGTTTCCGCATGACTCCCCAGCCTGGAGTTCCTCCAGAAGAAGCTGGTGCTGCGGTTGCTGCTGAATCTTCTACTGGTACTTGGACTACTGTATGGACTGACAATCTCACTGACCTAGACCGTTACAAAGGTCGTTGCTATGAAGTAGAACCTGTACCTGGTGAAGACAACCAGTACTTCTGCTTTGTTGCTTATCCTCTAGATTTGTTTGAAGAAGGTTCTGTTACTAACGTATTAACTTCTCTTGTTGGTAATGTATTTGGATTCAAAGCCTTACGTGCTTTACGTCTAGAAGATATTCGTTTCCCCGTTGCTTTAATCAAAACTTTCCCTGGGCCTCCTCACGGTATTACTGTAGAGCGTGACAAGCTCAACAAATACGGTCGTCCTTTACTAGGTTGTACTATTAAGCCTAAGTTAGGTCTATCCGCTAAAAACTACGGTCGTGCAGTATATGAGTGTCTTCGTGGTGGTCTAGACTTCACTAAAGACGACGAAAACATCAACTCTCAGCCTTTCATGCGTTGGCGCGATCGCTTCTTATTTGTTCAGGAAGCTATTGAGAAAGCACAAGCAGAAACTAACGAAATCAAAGGTCACTACCTTAACGTTACTGCTGGTACTTGCGAAGAAATGCTCAAGCGTGCTGCATTCGCGAAAGAGATTAATACTCCTATCATCATGCACGACTTCTTAACTGGTGGTTTCACTGCGAACACCACTCTATCCAAGTATTGTCGTGACAACGGTTTATTACTCCACATCCACCGTGCAATGCACGCTGTAATCGACCGTCAAAGAAACCACGGTATCCACTTCCGGGTTTTAGCTAAATGCTTACGTCTATCTGGTGGTGACCACTTACACTCTGGTACTGTTGTTGGTAAATTAGAGGGTGAACGTGGTATCACCATGGGCTTCGTTGACTTAATGCGTGAAGACTACGTAGAAGAAGATCGTTCTCGCGGTATTTTCTTCACTCAAGACTACGCTTCTATGGGTGGAACTATGCCTGTAGCTTCTGGTGGTATCCACGTATGGCATATGCCCGCACTGGTGGAAATCTTCGGTGATGATTCCTGCTTACAGTTTGGTGGTGGTACTCTCGGACACCCCTGGGGTAACGCTCCTGGTGCAACTGCTAACCGTGTAGCTTTAGAAGCTTGCGTTCAAGCACGTAACGAAGGACGTAACCTAGCTCGTGAAGGTAACGATGTAATTCGTGAAGCTTGTCGTTGGAGTCCCGAACTAGCTGCTGCTTGCGAACTCTGGAAAGAAATCAAGTTCGAGTTTGAAGCAATGGATACTCTCTAAATACAGTAAACAGAAGTGCGACCTCGGCACGAGGTTTCCTCAGCTAAGGAAGCGGTGGAAGCCCGCGTCGGCGTAAGACGCAAGGGAATGTCCACCAAGACACGCGCACTTCCCGAAGGGTTATCAGTGAACAGTAAACAGCGGGCTCAAACAGCAAAAATCAAAAAAAAATCAATTTTGATTTAGTAGCTAGAGACCTAAACAACTGATAACTGATTCGGTGTGCGTTCCTTGGAACATCCCCAGGGTCGCACCTCTGATAACTGATAACTGAAAAAGATGCAGCCCAAAGACATTGTGCGAGATACTGCTAAGGTTGTAAAAAACTATCTAACCTATCAAGCGGTAAAGCTCATTATCGATCAACTGACAGAGACTAATCCAGGAGAAGCTATTTGGTTAAGACAATACTCTTCTGGGGGAAAACTTCAGGACGGTGAAAAGTATATCGAAGGGTTAATGTCCGAACTTCAAGGTAAAAAGTTAGTGATGCGAATTTTAACAGTTCGCGATAACTTAGCCGAGCAAGTTCTAGAGTATATACCAGAAATGGTTAGTAGTTCTATTAAACAAGCAAACTTAGAACATCGTCGTCGTCTTTTGGAGCGTCTTACTCAATCTTCTCCTCAAGCAAATAATACAGAGTTAGATGCTAAGGAATCTTCTGACGAAAACAACTAAAGGATCAACCTATGAAAACATTACCTAAAGAGCGTCGTTACGAAACCCTTTCTTATTTACCCCCCTTAACCGACCAGCAAATTATCAAACAAATTGAATATATGCTGGATCAAGGTTTTATTCCTGGTGTTGAGTTTGAAAAAGACCCTACTCCCGAACTACACCACTGGACTTTGTGGAAACTTCCTTTATTTTCTTGCCGTTCTGCACAAGAAGTGTTAGCAGAAGTTCGCGAGTGTCGTTCTGAGTATTCTGACTGCTACATCCGTGTAGTAGGTTTTGACAATATCAAACAATGTCAAACTGTTAGCTTCATTGTTTATAAACCAGGTACTAGTCGTTACTAGGATTTAGCCTCAGCTAATTCCGTAATACGTATTGAAACTCCCACAGTCCTCTTTTATAAGAGGACTTTTTTCTTGAAAATATTAAAATTATTCTGTAGTTTAATATTCTGATTCCCCTCGCACTTGCTGATAAGCTAAATACACTGCTTCTAAAAAACGATCTGCTGTAGTGTCTTTTGGTAAGTCTTCTAATTCCATAATATTCTTGACTTGTTCTGCCAATTTACGAGCTAATTCTCGTCTAGCTTGAGATATCATTTGAGTTCTATTTTGCAGATAGTTACGCAATATAGCAAAATTCTCAGGAGATAATCGCGCTACATCAGTTTCTATTCTTAGTTGAAGGGCTAATTGCTTTGCTTCCTCTGTAGGTTTAAAAGTAAGATGATTAGAAGTAAACTCTTCCTGTATTACTATTGTTCCAGCTATTAGATCACCAATTCTTTTTTCTTTTTTTCCTAATGCAATAAAGAAGACTCCTATAAAAAGGAAGTCATCTACTGGTCTCAATAAAGCTCTCAAACTGGATTGACCTATACTAATAGGCTTACCGTCATCAGCAATCACCCTAATCTTAGCTTTTTTTTTGCCTATAGTTTGTCCTTGCCAAATAGTTTCAAAAAATACAAAATAACCGATATAAATAGTAAAAACAATTAAAGCTTCAATTGCCCAAACCCATTGTAGTAATTTTAGTTGATTATCTATAGATAATAAGTTATCTGATGCTGTTATTTGATAACTTAGAAATATGGCAATAACTACTGATAAAAATATAACAGTACCTAATACTAAATAATCAATTATTAACGCATAGGCACGGCTACCAATTCCAGCCAAAGTATATTCTAATTCTACACTTTCGGGAGTCTGTAGATTAATTCGGTTAAAAAAACGCATTAATAGATATTGATTTAGTTATTATTAATTATAATTGTGTCTTATCTTATATAAAATTGCTACAACTAAATTCATCAGAAATTAGTTAACAAGTAATAGTTAATATTATGTCAGTCCCATCTTTCAAAGAAAATAGTCTAGGTTGGCAAGTAGAGTTAGCACAACAAAAATGGCAAGAGTGGTGGGAGTTAAAAATATCTCAGCTAGAAACCAATACTCCCAATATACCTTTATTTGACTCAGCCATAATACAACTCCTGATCAAGATTATTTTATGGTCACTTATTGCAATTATATTAGTGTGGTTAACATGGCAAATATGGTTATTCTTACGTCCTATGATAAAAAATTGGAGCAGACAAAGACAACAATTAAGGCGAACGCTGACTCCCAATCAACTCAAAACTCAATTGTCTCCTCAAGATTGGTTAACTAGGGCGCAACAATATTATCAACAACAAAACTATCGTCAGGGAATTTTCTGTCTCTATCAAGGAATATTACAACATTTGAGCGATCTCGCTGAAAGCGAGGCGCTGCGCGATCGCGAGAAACGAGTGAACTCTCTCGCTGAAAGCGAGGCACTGCGCGGTCAGGCTTCGCCTGGCGCGGAACGCGATCGCTCCGCGCCTGCTTTCGCAGACCACGAAGTGGCGCTGTGCGATCGCAAAATAATTTCAATATTGTCTAGTCGTACTGATAGAGAATATCTTAAATTAATTAAAAAGTTAAAATTAGAGCAATTTTTATCTTACAAATTATTATTGTTAACCCATGAACAATTGTGTTTTAGTAACCTATCTCCTTCTGCTTCCCTTTTTGACAAGTGCCAGCAGGCTTATCAGGTAATTACTAATAATAAATATAATTAATAAACATGAATATTAGTCCCAATAAATGGTGGATATTAGTATTTATCTTAATTGCTGCAACTATCTTGTTAACTTTATTGGCTGCACCAAGTAATAATAAATTGTTGGCTGGCTCTACTTTCGGAAAAAACCCTAACGGTTATGGTGCATGGTATCAATATATGTTAGACAAGGAAATAGCTATTGAAAGATGGCAAAAACCTTTTTCTGAGTTGAAACCAACAAACAATAAGATTAGTTATCTAAAAATATTACCACCTCAACGAAGACAATTTTATAGTTTATCCCAAGCAGAATATAACTGGGTTAAACAAGGGAATACTATAGTAGTTCTAGGGATAGATGCTCCATCTACTGCTGCACCTTTTACCACTACTCAATCTTATGAAGACTTAGAAATCAAAATTGCTACTACCCGTAGAAAAGAATCAATAAGTAACTCAATTTTACAAGATGAGTATGGTTCAATAGTTTGGCAAAAAAATATTGATGAAGGAAAAGTAATTTATGCAGTTACACCTTACATTGCTGCCAATGCTTATCAAAATTCTCCTGATAACTATCAATTTATTGCAGAATTAGTTAATCAAAATTCTCTAATTTTGGTTGATGAGTATCTTCATGGGTATAAAGATCAAGAAGTTATCCAAAAAGAAAGGCAAGAAACTTTACTAGACTATTTTAGTAAAACTGTTTGGTTACCAATAGGAATCCAAGTAATAATTATTACTATAATTGCGTTTGCATTTAAGTTACGTCGTTTTGGAACCCCGACTCTAATCCCAAAAATTCAGATAGATAATAGTCAAGCTTATATTCAAGCCTTAGCAGCAGTATTAGAAAAAGCAGAATGCAGCGATTTTGTAGTCAATATGATTACCAAAGACGAAAAATTGCAACTGCAACAATCTTTAGGTTTAGGAAAAGGTAATATTTCTGACGACATATTATTAAATGCGTGGCAGCAAGCAACAGGAAAAGACTCTACACAACTCCAAAAATTATTACAAGTTTCTCAAAATAACTCTCATCTTAATTATTCTGAATTAATCAAGTGGTTACAACAATGGCAACGATATCATAATTAACCCTTCATTGAACTCGCGAACATTTATCGGTTGTTTAGTATTGACTGGTTGGAGCTAAACATCCTTATAATCACTACCTTTTAACTAGAAGAAAATGATAAATGATAAATGAAACAACCTTCAAGCCTTCATTTTGATCTTTTTTCTACAAACAGTCTTTAAGGGTATCTGAATTGGTTTATTTCTTGGTTCTCTTGTAAAAGAAACATCTAAAGATTCTAATCCATCTAATAAAGCTTCTTTTACCACCTTTTCTTGAGGTTGAGACAACATCAGATAGTAATATTCTACCAGTCGAATATGATACTCTCGTGGTACTTTATTGGTTGATACCAAACGAGTTAATTGCCGAATAGCAATTAGACGTTTAAGAGGATCGGAGGCGGTTAAATCTTTAGATAGTTCGTTAAATCTAGTTTCTTGCTTTTGATTTTGATTACCCCATAAGTGCCAACCTAATAGCAATAGAGTAGTTAACGTTCCCAAGACCTGTAAAATTGAGCCTGTTGCTAACCACCGATTCTCAGAATCAGCCCATATGGAAGCAACCATATAAGTAATAAATGCACTCATACCACCACTACCCACAGCTAGAGTCAGTTTACGATTGTAGCCAGTGAGCAAACGTTGACATCTATGCCAGTATTTGTGCCAATTATGAGTCTGTACAACATAAACCAGCAACATTAATCCTATCCCTACAACTGTAGCTAGTAGTAATTTCCAGTTCCAGCACCAGAAAACTCCTATTCCTACTACTAACAAGCCTCTAGTTATCATTAGGGATACCTTTTGAGGAGACAATGCTGAAATACCCCAGTTTTTCGTTTTAGCTTGGTCAAGAACCGATAAGAGGAGTTCTTCCCATCGAGATAATCTCTTAAACACAAAGGTTGCTTTCTGTAATATTACTTTATGGAATAATAATCTAACAATGACACACCCTCTACGGCAAATTAAAGTTTATTTTGGCAATTGCCAATCAACTTACCCTTGAATCTAAAATATTTGAGAATCTTTCTTATTTATCTTGCAAGATTAGTGTTATATTATTTGATAATTGTTGAGAACAATTCCTAAAAAGGAGCAACCTGGTCTTAGACTATCTCCTGATATTTTTGGTTTTAGTAAGTGTAACCCTATGGAATCATTTCCCATCCTTGAAATAAAGAATATAACGAAAAAATTTCCGACTCAAGAATCCGCAGCAGTCAAAAATGTGAGTTTGACACTGCAACAAGGAGAACTATTGGGATTATTAGGTCCTTCTGGCTGTGGGAAAACCACTCTTTTAAGAATAGTAGCAGGTTTTGAGAAAGTATCTCAAGGAGAAATTCTACTGAAAGGGTCAGTAGTAAGCGATCGCTTTGTTACCATCCCACCAGAAAAACGTCATACTGGGATGGTTTTTCAAGACTATGCTTTATTTCCCCATCTTACAGTAGAAAAAAATATTGCCTTCGGTCTGAAAGGAAAAAATCAGAATCAAACTGGTTTCAAAGGTATTAATCGGTTATCCGACTCTGAAATTAAGCAAAGAACCAATTTTGTTCTAGATTTAGTCGGACTTTCAGGACTAGGAAAGCGTTATCCTCATGAACTATCAGGAGGTCAACAACAAAGAGTAGCTCTAGCAAGAGCCTTAGCACCTCAACCAGCTTTAATCCTTTTAGATGAACCCCTAAGTAATTTAGATGTTCAAGTACGCCATCGTCTTCGAGAAGAAATTAGACGCATTCTTAAAGCTGCTGGAACATCTGCTATTTTTGTAACCCATGATCGAGAAGAAGCTTTAGCCATATCCGATAAAATTGCTGTGATGCGGAATGGTCAGGTAGAACAAATAGGAACTCCTGAAGAAATTTACACTCAACCCAGTTCTCGATTTGTGGCAGAATTTGTAACTCAAGCTAACTTTATCCCAGCTAAACGAGAGGGTAAACGCTGGACAACGGAAATAGGAGAATTAGAAATTGGGATTAATTCTGATGAGGCAGAAGGCGATCGCGCTGCAAGCGAGGCACTGTGTGGTCTCGGCTCTGTCGAGGCGCAATGCGAGCGCGCAGAATTAATGTTGCGTCAAGAAGATATTCTTCTGACTCCAGATAATAATTCCTCTGTAGTGGTTAAAGAAAGACAATTCTTAGGAAGAGAGTATCGTTACTGCTTAGAAACTCCTTCAGGAAAAAGACTACACGCCAGAACAAATATTGGCAATGCGGTAGCGGTAGGAACAAAAGTAAACCTATCGGTCATAGGAGGAACACCTTTAATTTTCACTTCCTCTTTCCCTGAACATTCGATGCTCGCAGGATAGATAATTGATAATTGATAATTTATAATTGCTAAATACTATTCTGCAATATCAAATTCTGAGTCATAACTCATGCTTTCTTCTGTAAGAGCATCTGAGGTTTGAATTACAAAAGGTAATCCTGCACCAGCCAGTCCTTGTTTGATTCTGTCTAATGTCGATTCAAAGAGGACAAATAACGGACGGATTTGCTCCGCTGCCTCACTCAACATATGCTGCTCTTGAGGAGGCATAATCCATTCATAATCCCGATCTAAATAGACTTGGGTTTGTCGCCAGCGACCTAATAGCTGAGAAAAATCTTCATCAGGTCGATGAATAAATACTAGTATTTCAGTACCCATTTTGATTTTCCATTCTGGGTCACACATCAATATTCCCAGATCGCAGGGTATAGAAGTTGCCGTGGCTCTCAAAGAAGAAGAACTAGTTAACTTCCCATCAGAAGGAGGTTGACGAATTTTCACCACTGGGAGAGGAATTGTCACAAGACTTTGTTCTGGTCTTCTCGTACTAGGAAGAGTCTCTAAGTAGGGACGATATTGCTTCAGTAAAGCGATCGCACCATGACGAGTACTATACTCTGCTAATAGAGTTTCATAATCAGATTGCTTAATACTCATAATTGAAATGGGAGAATTAGCCTAATTGATCGAAGATCGAGAACATTGGTAAATACATAGAAAGCAAGATAGTACCTACCATAACTGCAATTCCCACCATCATTATTGGTTCTAACATACTAGTAAGAGCCTTAACTGCTTGTTCTACTTCATCTTCGTAGAAATCTGCCACCTTAGACATCATGCTATCTAGTTCTCCAGTCTCTTCTCCGATACTAATCATCTGAATGGCTAGAGGGGGAAACACATTTTCTTTTTGAATCGCTAAGGAAATCATCCCACCCTGTTGAATTTCTCTCTTAGCACCCTGTATCGCATTAACAATAACTTTATTACCGATGGTGTTACAGACAATATCGAAACAGTTTAATACTGGTACACCTGAGCGAGTTAAAACGCCAAATACTCGACAAAAACGAGCAACTGCCGATTTTTGATTCAAATCACCAAATAAAGGCATTTTCAGCATAAAAGCATCAATCTGTAGTCTTCCCACTGGAGTTTGATAATAAGTTTTAAATGCAAAACTCAATGCCATAATGATTACTATCGGAATTAATGCTCTCCAACTTCTCAAGGTATCGCTTAACCACACCATAAACTTAGTTAAGGCTGGTAATTCGGCTCCTAATGAATCAAAAATTCCAGAAAATACTGGTATTAAGAAAATCGTCATCCCCAAAAAAGCCACAACAGCAAAAAATCCTACTGTGAGGGGATAAGTCATCGCAGACTTAATTTGGTTTTGTAGTTTGGCAATATCTTCTAATAATTTGGAAAGCCTTTCTAAAACTTCATCTAAAACCCCACCAGCTTCCCCTGCTTCCACCATATTGACATAAAGATCATCAAAACATTCAGGATGTTTTGCCATAGCCTCAGAAAGGCTAGTTCCTTGTTGTACTTCTCCACTAATAGCCAAAAGAGCTTTTTTCAGTTTAGGGTTACCTGCTTGATCGCTTAAAATACCCAAGCATCTGACAATAGCAACCCCCGCATTAACCATTACAGAAAACTGACGGGAAAAAATTGCTTTATCCTTGACTGTGACATTAGCTAATGCTAACTCTAACTGAGATAAATCTAAGTCTAGGGCGGACTTGGTAATTTTCCCTACTGCGACATATCTATTTTGTAAGATATTGCGAGCTTGTTCAGGAGAGGACGCTTCGACTTTTTCTTTAAAGATTTTTCCTGAACTATCTTTGACTTTAGCTATATATACAGTCATGAATCAACTACGGCTTAATTTCAGTAAATTAATTTGTTATCTATAACTTTGGTAATTAAAAGTAGTTTTAGCGACGAGTTCTAGGTTGAGTGGCTCCAATACCACCAACTAAACGTTGCAGTTCATCTGGTTTACTGCTTTTGCCAATTGCTTCTTCTAGATCTATAACTCCGGTTTTTACTAAGTTAGCTAAAGCTTGCTCCATAGTCTGCATCCCTAGTTTTGCCCCAGTTTGAATCGCAGAATAGACTTGAGAGGCTTTACCTTCCCGAATTAAGTTGGCGATCGCAGGAGTAACAATCATAATCTCTTGTGCCATAGCTCGCCCAAATTCTCCAGGTTTGGGATTCTTCTTCTTGGCTAAGGTCTGACTAAATACTGCCACTAGAGAGTTAGAAAGCATGGCTCTAATTTGCGCTTGTTCT
>JASJEK010000097.1 GCA_030064915.1 Xenococcaceae cyanobacterium MO_234.B1 | reverse complement strand
TGTAAGTCAAGATATCCTCTACCGAAGGAGACATGGGGTAGTAATGAGGGTCAGGTATTGTTTCTGACAGTATTTGGTCTGTTACATCAGGCATAATGGTAACGGGTAATGGCGATCGCCTCTTATAAGGAATCAGGAATCGATTATTTATTTATCGAAAGGAACATCATCAGGAACTTTAGATACATCTAATCCCATACATTTACCAAGAGTTTTAGGTGAAACATTCAGTTTTATCGCCATATCAAAAAACCTATCTACTCTAGGTAACTTCTCACCAGATATGTAGTAAGTCACAGTAGATAAGGATAAACCTAGTGATTTAGCAAAACTCTTTTGTGTATAACCTGAACTCTCTATTAAGGATTTCAATGTATCAGTATCCTTTTTAGTGGACTTATTGGTTGGTTTCATTCTACCTCATAACATCCACTTTTTTGGGTTGACTTTGAATAATCAATCCTATAAAGTGGATACTTATAGACAACAAAAAACACCAACTGGGAGGCAGTTAGTTTTTCTATTGTCTAGCCGTAACCCTTATATCAACAGTGATACTGGCTTACTTCCTAGAGAAGAGAATGAGAGGGAGAAGCTTTGTAATGCTTGCTATATCTGGATTAGAGGCAATTTATCTACTATGGGAGGCGTGTAAAGAAATATTACGAATGCAAGGGAGAATGTGGGAAACGCGATCGCGATGAATGAGTGTAACTAAATTCAGAGTAAATCTTTGATATAAGCTAGACATTATTAATGGCTAGCCTTGTTTTCTTATAACCTATCCAAGGAAGTAACTAAGAAATAAGCAAACTATTTATCACATATAAATCCTAATAAAAAGTCAAATTTGGGCAGCCAAATAAGTTACAAGCAAGAAAAATAAGGAATATTGATTAGAATAGATCACTGAAAGTGTTGTTATACAAACATTATATGTAAGCTATCATCATAAGACATAAAACTGTTAAAAACTATGGAGATAGTTACATACAAAAAAAGTAGGATTAAATACTTACTTTGATCATTAATTGATTAGTTATGTTTATAGATCAGTTTTGATCGCTTCATACATAGCTAGCTTAGTCCGTAGCTTTCCATTTTCTACTTTTAGATGTTCTATTTCAGCTTTGAGTATCTCTATTTCAGAGCGCTTGACTTTATCTTCTGTAATTGCTTGCATTAATCCTTGTAGCTTAGAAAGATCACCTTCATTCTTTAAATACGTGCTATCATTCATCCGTAAACCATGTCCTAAGCTATCAGCTAATATTTTCTGATTAATCCCTAGCTTATGTCCACGAATATTATAGGCATGACGTAAAGCATGGGGTGTAAAACCGTATTTTTTTCGCTTAAACCAATGGGCTGTATTATTACTACACGGTATAGTATTCCCTCGCTTTTTCAAAGGATTAAGCATATCAGGTAGATTCAATGGTTGCAGCATTTTATACTGCTTAATTATTTCTTTGAATTCAGTATTGCCAAAATATTTAAAGAGATTAACTAATCCATTCAAGTGCTTGGTTCTATTAGGACTATTATTTGCAGTTTTTTCAATTATTTCTCTAACTATTTTTAAATCAACGAAGCTTGTACTGTACTGATTTAAAACAGCTTCAATATGAGTATAATGATTCCTCCAGTTACTATCTGGATATTTATTTCCTTTTTGTTGCTTAAAATAATGAGCTTTGTATTGCTCCAACATCTCTTTACAGGTTAAAACTTTTTCCTGTTGCTTTTCTGATGTTTTCTGTTCTTTACCTATTAATGAATAAAACCAGTCTTCTGTGAACGTGCCAGTTACTAATTGAGTAGTAATTAACTGACAATATTCTTCGGCTTTAACCAGGTTATTTCTGCTTAGAGGTAAGTCTAACCCGTAACTTTTTTGCCCTTGGCCTGGTAAGGAAAATTGTGCCGATATCGGGTTTCCTGGTTTGGGGGTAACTTTAATCTTGGCTCGTTTGCCATGTTTTCCGATTTTGCCTAGGCGATCATTAGCTTCTCGGATCAGTCTGTTCCAATGCCAACCACCATCATTGGGAATTTGTTCCGATACAAGGTTTTTAGGTACTTGAGTCATTGCTTACTTATTCCTTACTTAGTTGCTTATTTAAGCTAGAAAACTTATGGAATATATGGTACAGCAATCTTATTTATATTTTGATCAAACTTGGTTCGGTAGTAGACGCAATAATGCGATCGCAGCCTGATTTCGGTTTTGCCCATTGATAACGATATTCTCGGGGATCGCCCCAACATAAACCCAGATAAATTTCGTTACAAGCTGCGTCAATTTCTGCCCATTCTGTTTGATTAATCAGTTTATCAACGTATTCTGGGGTAATTTTTTCATGATAACTAGTATGAGCTTTATTTCTCTGGGTTCTTTTTCCTGGCGCATTAACTAGCCAAAATTTCATGGTTGCTGTAGTTTCGCGCCAAAAATCAATTATGGAATTTTTCGCTTGGATTAAAGTTTCTTTATCTCCCTCTATAGGTATTAGTTGGTTATAGATTTCAGGATAACGAATGACTTGGTTCTGAAAACTACAGTCACGCCAAATAATACCAGAGACTTGATGTTGTTTTTGATATTCATGAATTTGACGACGAAAATCTTGATAAGCAAAAACTTTACTTACCTTCTCCATATCGAGTAATTTGGAGACGACAGGATCGTTGATCCTCTCTTCTGATGACAAGACGATGCGTTGACCCTTCCAGTTGGCTTTTAATTCACGATCCAGTATTTCTATCAATTCTTGGGTTGTGTAGGTCATTGATCCAAAGTGATCGAGCCTTTCTTAAGATAATTGTATCTTTACTCCCGTTGCCTAAAACAATAAAAATAAATCTAAGGTGGGCATTGCCCACCCTACTTATGATGTATCTTGAAAATTAATTAGAGATCCTTAATTACTGTCCTACGGAAGCTATTCCACATCAAGATTGCTAATAGTCCTAGAAATATTAAACCCAATATTCCTGCCATAGGGTTTCCATCTATTCCTGTAACCCAAGTGGGAGCTTGTCCTGTATATTCTATTTGTTTTCCCACATTGAGGATATAGTAACTCCAGACTAGGCCAGAGTGTAATCCAATAGAAAGTCCGAGACGATTTTGCGTACGACCTTTTGCCCAAACTAAAATTAAACCCAAAATAAATAGAGCAGGAAATGTGATAAAAGTCCTAATAATCTCTGATAAGGGTTTAATAAAATGAGCAACTGCAAAAATCCCAGAACTTACTAACAAGGCAGTATTGTTACTATAGTCTCTTTGTAATTCGGTTAATATCCAACCCCGAAAAACTAATTCTTCTGCTAAACCAATTCCTAAAGCACTGATTAATCCTTCAATGATTAACTTGAAGATGTTACTAGAAGGAGGCTGAATGACTACCCATCCGAAAATAGCTTCAATAATAAATAGAATTTTACAAAAACAATATCCAATCGCTAAACCATAAACCAGTTCTAAGAATATTTTACGTTTTCTGACTAAGCCGTAATATTGCAAAATATTTGGTTGTTGATAAATATAGTGACCCCAAAATATTTGTAACAATAAAAAAGCTATAAATAACAATCCCATTGTCAAGATGGTAGTTAAATTAGGGTCACTGCTAAAGATTAAATAAATTGGTGTAGCAAAAGGCAACCAGAGGACTAATAGACAGATTAAAAAAGCCCCTAGTCTAAAAGCAACTGATTTGTCTTTGATTTGTTTCAAGAGATTTTGCTACTCACTATCTCACTTAACCAAGATTTATCTAACCTAATAAATCCCATCCAGATAGAGAACTGGATTTTTGTCGATAGGAATCATTGATTTCCTGTCTTGGCTTTTAATCCTAGTCACCAGTCCCCCGAAACATTATCTTATCAACTCATGGTTTTCAACTAAATTCGATATAACAAGCCTATTCATCTGGTTCAATAGTGCTAGTTAAACCATGATTGCATAAAGTCTCACAATAAAATTCAGCGTGTTCTAAAGTACAAGTAATTACTAATGCCGTACCATTAGTGTGGGCTTCCATCATGATATTGACAGCTTGAGGTTGGGTCATTCCTGCTACTGTCTTCATCAGAGTTTGCACCACATATTCCATCGAGTTGAAATCATCGTTGTGGAGTAAAACCCGATATCGAGGTGCTGGTTTACGAACTGTGGATGTAGAACTTTTCTCAATTGTAGAAATTCCAACAGACACGATTATTCTCCCTATAACTAAAATCTAGAAATATGATTGCTGGTTTTGATAGTTGTCTTAACTGTCAGGATACTGTGATTTTATGTAAACTGTACAGTAAAAAAAGTTAACATCACTTAATTTTTTGCACAACTAATGCAAGTAACTTCTACAACTTCAATTTCTGGTAACTATTGGCAATGGCAAGGACATTCTATCTATTATGTCAAAGCTGGACAAGACCAAGGAGACAAGCCACCTTTGTTACTAGTTCATGGTTTTGGTGCATCCACAGATCACTGGCGGAAAAATATTACCCAACTTCAGCAAAAATTCCAAGTTTGGGCGATCGACTTACTCGGGTTTGGGCGATCGCACAAGCCTAACTTACAGTACAGTGGTAGTCTCTGGCGAGATCAACTTCATGACTTTATCACAGAAGTAATTGGTCAACCAGTAGTCTTAGCTGGTAACTCCCTTGGAGGTTATGCTTCTCTCTGTGTAGCAGCACAAAAAGCTGAATCTGCGGTAGGCTTAATTTTAATCAATAGTGCGGGACCTTTTAGTGATAGTGAGCAAAAAGTTCAGAAAAACTCTTTACAAAAACTTATCGGTAATATAACTCGTTCTGTATTGTTACAGCCTTGGGCTAGTTATCTACTATTCCAGTATGTACGTCGTAAAAGTATTATCCGTAAAACTCTGAAGCAAGTTTATCTCGACCATAGTGCCATAACCGATCGCCTGGTAGAAGATATTTATCGCCCATCCTGCGATCCTGGCGCACCTCAAGTGTTTGCTTCTGTGTTTAAAAGTCCTCAAGGAGAAAAAATTGATGTGCTACTTCAGCAGATGCAATGTCCTTTATTGTTGTTGTGGGGAGAAGGGGATCCTTGGATGAATACTAGAGAAAAAGGTGGGAAATTTCGTCAATACTACCCTAATTTGGTAGAATACTATCTCCAGGCTGGTCATTGTCCCCACGATGAAATTCCAGAGCAAGTCAACAATCTCATAGAGTCTTGGGTTGTATCTGTCAGTGATTAGGGTTCCCAATTGCAAGATTCTTAATATTTTGTTACAAGAGTAGAGAAATCTAAATCGATTTTTAGCTTTATGTTTGGTGGCTTCGTTGGTTTCAACAAAAATCAGGGCGGTGATTGGGGAGAGAATCTTCTCAATACGGTGGCTAGTAATACCATCCGCCACCTATTTACCCGTAGTGAGTCAGTAAAGGTCACAGTACGCTGTAATCCTTCGAGCAAGCTTTTACAGGGTACTATAGACAGTTTTAAGATGGAAGGGCGTGGTCTAGTCATTCGTCGCGACTTCCGCACCGAAGAAATGTCGTTTGAGACTGACGCAGTATCTATTGATTTTAGTTCGGTGATGCAGGGGAAAATTTCCCTTAAACAAGCAACTCAGGCGATCGCTCAAGTAAAATTGACTGAAACTGACCTTAACCAAGCTTTTCAGGCTCAATTAGTGAAAAAGCGTCTGGAAAACCTTTCTGTAACAGCTTTAACCGAAATATCTGGGGGTGAACCTGTTTCTTTCTCCGATGTAGAGTTGCAACTCCTACCAGATAACGGAGTCAAGTTGTTAGCTAAAGCGAGTTGGGGAGAAACTATTATTCCTATCAGCTTTATCGCTACGATTAACGTAGCTAAAAGACGGCGTATTAAGTTTGAGGACATTCAATTTAAAGCGGAAGATGTACCCTCAGATTTACAAGGAACATCTCAAAAATTAATGACAGCTTTAGGGGAAATTCTCAATGAAATGATTGATTTAGACCGCTTCGACCTCGATGGAGTTAAAATGCGCCTTAATCGCCTAGAAACTCAAGGAAAGCTCCTTTTATTTAGTGGTTATGCTCAGATAGAACATTTTCCTAGGACAGGATGAACATTGATGATCTCTAATCCTAATTCTAAGCAATTCCAGAGATGTTTCTGCCAGGAATGAGGACTAAATAAAGTGCAAAACTTTATCTAAATAACTCAAATAATAGCGAGTTTAGGAAAGTCAACTTGTGTAGATAATAAAATCCTCATTCCCAGAAGACTAATTCGAGAAACCCTATAACTGTTTTAAATAGCCTCGCGGGAATTCCCATTCCCTTCAGGGAATAGGGATGAAAGCGAGGGTAGAGATTAGATGCCCAAATTCGATAGATGTTGCTTTTCAAAACTTTATATATCAAGTCTTTGAGACATTGTAAAATATTTTCAGTGTCAGAAATCTAGCCAGAAATTGCTGTAACTTGACGAGCGACCCCGCGCCGCCGTTAGGCGCAAGGGAATGCGCGAGTCGTGGCACCAATAGCGCACCTTGACAATTTGAAGTATGGGGTTCGACACAAGAGTTGTATCGGTAAAACTTCAAGCGTACCTAGATGTTTGAGTATTTCCATAATACGTTAGTACCGATGGTCTATCGGGGAAAGAAATTGACTGTCAAGTCAAGGGGCTGCGGGCGGAATTTACTTCCGCCCTTTAAAAGCCCCGTCGTACTGTCGGGGATAGATGGTAGCTGCTGTGTATCTAGATAAGTGGCGCGGCGGTGCCGGGATGGGGGGAGTATTTTGCCAAGGTTTATCTACTTAGACCTAAGATTAAATGTAATTCCCCCCCATTCCCGCCCCGCGGAGGTTTCCTCCGCCCCCGAACGCGCACCAAGAGAGGGCAGTAAGGTTCATCTCGCGAGGGATGAAGCCCGTATGCCTTTAGGCTACGGGAGAAGTCACTGAATTATGTATAAGTTTGTATAAGAAGCTGACTACTAGAAATGAACAGTATGTTAAGAGCCTGCTTCCCCTGCTTCCTCTGCCGGAAAGGGGGGAAATATGCCCACATATAACCTACACCAGTTCGACAGATAACCTCAAGTCCCCCCTTCGGTGCCCCTGCTTGTCCCAACCCATCAATTTAAAGTTGACCGACTACTAGGGAGCGTAGTAAGCTCAAAGGCATTCTACTATCACTAATTTGTGTTCCATAGTCTGCATTAAGATAACCAAGATAATCTGCACGCTCCCTCACATAAGCACTGAAAAAGACTAATCCCAACTGTTTGATATATTTTTGGGCAATTTTAGGGTCAGGCCCAATGGCAGCTTCAGGAACAGGAATATTGCTAGAAGGTTTATTGAGAAATGAAAAATGAGTCCCTCCCTTAAGCAGAGTTAGATACTTTTCCGAGGTCGTTAACCAAGTAAAAGGCTTAATTTGTTCTGGCAAAGCAGGGGTAACAGGGTCAGCACTACCAGCCACTAACATCACGGGAATATCAATCTGCGCCATGCCTTCTTGACCAAAAATAGCACTAGTTAAAGGGTTAATTGCGATCGCAGAAGTAATCCGTTCATCTCTTAAGTTGGTAGTAGTTTCAGAAGACTCTAAAGCTAAACACTGCAACAGCAAAGATAGATTAAAAGATTTATTGAGATCGCGACATTCTACTTTTAACTGGGGAAAATTTAACTGCGCCCCTGCTAATGCCAAAGCAGTGTAACCACCAAAGGATTGACCAATAATTCCCACTCGTTTAGTATTAATCCGACCTTCATAAATTACAGTCAATTGGTCTAAAAGGTAGCTAATATCTAGAGGACGATTAATAAACTCCTCTGGAGGAGTCAAATCGTCAGCAAGACCCTCTAACAGCTTTTGAATTTGAGAAGTATTACTCCCTGGATGTTCAGGAACAGCCACAGCAAAGCCTTGGGATACAAAGTGTTTAGCTAAATAAGCGAAAGTATTGCGATCGCTACCTAAACCATGAGAAATTACAACCAAAGGCAAGGGGTTATGATATACAGGCAATTTTGGCAGATAAACTTCTATAGGAAAAGTCCGTCTACGGTTAGTATCCTGCATCGTGTGGAGTTGTCGTTCCCAAGCAATATTTCCGGGCTGACTAAAATCGGGGGGAGGAGTAACATCAACTAAGGTAGATTCTAAGGTTTCTCTGAGAGCTTTTTGTTCTATATCTGCGATCGCTTTACTGGTTTCTTGAATAATATTGCTCAATTTTTCAATAATTTCAAAACCCCGTTCCGACTTGATCCGAATACCTTTAGTAGGAAATTGGTAAGCGTCCCAGCCTCCAACGAAGAAATGTGGTTTTCAATGGCAATTATGTTTTAAGATCTGGTTCATGAGTGCAGAGATTAACATCGCAGGGATTCAAATTCCTCAATCAGATTGGGATGCCACCAAGCGAAAGTGTCAAAGCGGTGGTAACAGTCTTGAATGAGCGAAAGCGCCTATATAGAGGAGCAACTCAACCAAAATTCCCAGAATTCATCTCGTCCCCCCAAAGCGTGATGGGTTCAGTAAGGCAGATAAGTCAAAGGCCCAGAAGAAGAAAAAGCCCAAGAAAAAGCCCGTGCCGTTCTGGTTCATCCCCCAAAGCCCGGCAGCTCTATCCGATAGAGTCATGTAGCGAAGTTCATTACCATGTACCAGAGAGTTGTCAGCATTGTGGCGAGCAGTTGAAGGGCAAGGATGAGCAACCGTATCGGCATCAAATAATTGAGATTCCGCCTCTATCAGCCTATGTAATTGAACATCAACTGCATCAGGAGCGAGTGCGAGTGCTGTGGCAGAAAGACGCGTGCCCCACTTCCTCAAGAGGTGCCATCGACAGGGTAGGTCGACCGATTAGCGGCAGTGGTCGCGGCTTGTTGAGTGGAGAACATCACCAAAGTCATCGGATGGTGAAGTCTTTGCTGGCTACTCTATTTGGGGTTGAGCTTTCCCGTGGCAGCATCAACCGTCTGCGGCATCAGGTCAGGGACGCGATCGCAGTCCCCGTTGAGCAAGCCCACCAGTATGTTCAAGCCCAGAGGTTTGTGCATAGTGATGAAACCGGATTTAGCCAGGGCAATGGTGATGGACTTAATCCCACCCGAACTAAGGGATGGTTGTGGGTATTAGTGACTCCGTTGGTCAAGGTGTTTTCGGTAGTCCTCAGTCGCAATAGAGCAACTGCCAAAACATTAATTGGAGAAGCCTGAGAGGGCATTTTAATCTCAGATCGTTACAGTGCCTACAACTGGTTGGATGTGATGCATCGTCAGGTCTGCTGGGCTCATCTGAAGCGGGATTTAACGGCCATGGCCGAACGCACTGGTGTCTCGAAACAAATTGGTCAAGCTTTATTACACCGAGAACATCGGTCCCGATCGGTGGTGGCATCGCGTCCGAGATGGCACCATGAGTCGGTCACAGTTTGTAGCGGCGGTGGAGCAATTGAGAGTAGGATTCAAGGCCTCCTTAGAAGCCGCAGCAGCTTTAGGAGTTGTTTAAAAATAAGTTCGGCCTTTTTGAGATAAATCTACTTTGACAATCGGATTTAGTATGATTTGGCGGCGAACCAGTTTTGGCGAACCTTCTCAAGCCGGCAGTGAATTCGTCTCCAGGATTCTGACGCTCGGTGACATCCCTGAAAGCACAGCAGCGAAATCCGTTGGATTATCTAACAGAAGCGATGCGTGCCAAGCGATTAGGTTTATCTGCTCCATCCCTATTACCAGATACTCCGATGGACACTGAAACTCCTATGGTTGTGTAATACTCTGGGACGGTTACGATATTAAAGAATCTTTAGTAATACAAAAACTTATCTTTTAAATAAGTTGATTCTCGTGAATTTTTTCGCTTACTTTTTCAGCAAACCCTACATAAATAGTGGGTTCTTCCACCGTAAATTCGATGTCATGGGATTTAAGCTTTTGAGAAATATTTTTATTGGCTAATTCCAACAACCGCTTGCGTAACTGAAGTGAATTTTCCGAAGAATCCAAAATAAAAAAGGTAATTCTGGCACGAGAAGCAAGATGATTCTCTGAATCTACTACAGTCACTTTGGTACTACCAGGAGCGATCCCAAATAGAGCATTGGTACTGTTTTTGACTACCTGCTCCATTAAAGCCGACTCTTGCTGGTTTAGTTGACGATTAAAATCAAGATAAAGTAAAACCATTACTTTTCTGGCTTCACTGACATTTTCAAGCTCTAAATTAGCCAGAGAAGGTAATTGCACCGTAAAAAGACTACCTTGACCTACTTCCGATTCTACAGAGATCGCCCCTTGGTGAGCTTCGACAATTTGACGGACTAAATGTAATCCTAAACCACTACCAGATAAACGATGGTTTCCTTGGCGAAATCTCTCAAACAACTTGGCTTGTTCTTCAGGAGAGATACCGCAACCAGTATCCTGAACTTTTATTTCGATAAAATCGGAATTTTTCGCTAATTTGACATCGATAGAGCCACTATCAGTAAACTTAAGGCTATTTCCCACTAAATTAGTTAAAAGACGTCTTATTTCTAAACGAGAAGCCCTAATTTCACAGTTGGGTTCAGGGGGACCTTGAAAATTAAGAGCGATCGCTTTTTGCTGGGCTAGGGGTTGGAGTTGTTGTAGGACTTCTTTGATTAATTCGGCTAAATCAAAACAGGTAAAAGTTAAGCGTTTTTTTCCGGCTTCGTAACGATACACTTCGAGGATGGTATTCGTCATTTCTAGGAGGTTATGGTTATTGAGTTGCATTATGGCGAGGGCTTCTTCCATAGGAGGAGTCAGAGTCCCAAAAGCCTGTTCTCGCAATAAACTCAGCATCCGCTCCTCAGCTACTAAAGGGGTTCGCAAGTCGTGAGTCAGACGAGAAACAAAATCTTCTCGCAACAGTGCCATGTGTTCCCGTTCGTCTATACTGTGTTTAAGTCGTAGCAGCGATCGCACTCTCGCTAACAGTTCCTCCATGTTTATGGGTTTACGAATAAAATCGTCTGCTCCTGCATCTAAACCTTCTACTACATCGGCTTTATCTTGAGCAGTAATTAAGAGAATGGGAATAAAGGGTAAGTCTGGTTGTTGGCGAATCTTTTTCGTTAATTCATTACCATTCATTTTAGGCATCATCACATCGGATAATACCAAGTCGGGAGGAGTAGTTTTAATTAGTTCTAAAGCTGTTGCTCCGTCCTCTGCTAGACTAACTTTGTAATCAGCCGAGTCTAAAATAGCCTCGATCATACAGAGGTTTTCCCAGGAATCGTCAACTACTAATACATGCTTTCCTTTAAAGATTGAATCGCTCATCTGTTGATGGTTTATGGTTGATGGTTAGTTCTTGATATTGAAAGACAAATCGAGGAATTATCAGACAAAAAGTAGAGCCAACAACTAGTTGACTGTTCATAGCTTTGACTAGGGTTTTCACTAAGGCTATCGTCAATACAGAGAGGGTTATTGAGAGTCTCCGGTTAACTCATAGTTCTCTCCCACGTTTAAATGAGCGTATTATGTTTATTATGTCTGCATTAGATCTTATCTAAGTAATTAATGATATTGCTTCTATCTAACGGCTAAAATTGCTTCTACCAAAAGACTGATTTCTTACCTATGGCTAAAATTCACGTTGTACTTATTGAAGACCATGACCTTACCAGAATGGGATTACGAACTGCTTTGCAACAACAAGACAGTATTGAGCTGATTGGCGAAGCTGCTAATGGCAATGATGGCTTGAGGTTGTTAACTCAATTACAACCAGATATTGCCATTGTGGATATTGGTTTGCCCGATATTGATGGAATTGAATTAACGCGGCAATTTCGACAATTTCAATCGGAGACAGAAGGAGTTAAAACCAAAATTCTAATTCTGACAATGCACGATGATGAATTAGAAGTGCTGAGTGCTTTTGCTGCTGGTGCAGATTCCTATTGTATTAAAAATATTCATATTCAACAATTACTCGAAGCAATTAAAACTACAGCAGAAGGACAGTCTTGGATCGATCCTGCGATCGCAGAAATTGTGTTACAACAAGTTCGTCAAGGTAATTTGGGGGTAAATCAGCAAGAAACTGTCAGTATTAAAGCTTTAACCAAAGAAGAAGGGGAAATTATTCAAGCTTTTCCCTTAACAGAACGAGAATTAGCTGTTCTAGAACTAATTGTCGGAGGTTACAGTAACAATAAGATCGCTGAAAAACTGCATATTGGTCTGGGTACAGTGAAAACTCATGTGCGAAATATTCTCGATAAATTAGCGGTGAGCGATCGCACAGAGGCAGCAGTCAGGGCGTTACGAGCAGGTTTAGTCAAATAGTAGGCAATTAAGTTAACTTTGCTTCTGAATCTGGCTGAGTAACTATTTCCGTAATCACTACTGAGTTGCGTTTTTGTTCCCTCCCTTGTTCTAAATTTTGTTCTGCTTGTTGCAAAAAACCACGACTATCAATTTTATCGGCGGGATCGGCGATCGCACCTCCTAAATACACTTTCAAAGGCATTGTTGTTCCGTCTGCTTTTTGCAAAGGAGAGGCTGTTAATTGCCCAATTAAATATTCACTGTATTCAGTGGCTTGTGGTCCTGTCAAATCCAAAGTTAAACAGATAAAACGCTTTCTATTAGTAACTCCTAGAAAACTATTGGGGTTAATAGCATAAGCCAATCTTTTGGCAATACCTCGATTAACGGAGTTTTCCCATTCTTGGGTAGAGATATTATGATAAGATTTTGCTGGTTCAACAGATAAGAGAAAAACACTCAAGGAACTATAGCGAGGATTATTAATTCTAGTTTGAATTTGTTGCAACAAATAAGTAACCAATTTTACGGTTGTTTCTTGATTCAAAAATCCTGTAACCGAATCAGTTAAAGAAAAAGCTTGGAATATTTCTTGATGATTTTGTCTGAGGAGGTTACTTTGTTCTGACTGTTTAGTTAATTCTGTTTCTTGATAGTTGACTTTGGCTTCCAACTCAGCAATTTTTCTCTTGTTTCGAGAGTTAATCCAGCCTCGTTTAATAATGGTAGGAATTGATAACAATAAACTAATAATTATCCCAATGCCCAAAGTAATTAATAATACAATTGCTAAAGACTCTTCAAATTGCCAAGTGCCAAGACTAATTGCTACTGTAGTAGCATTCTGAAAAGCAAAAAGAATCGCAAATATAGCAATAATTACCTAGAGTAGTAAAATTGACTGGAGTTCTTGTCAAATCTTCAGTAGGGTTAAAGTAGCGAAACGAGCGAAATCTGAAGAAGAGAAATGGCCAGAAAAAAGAAGGTTGCCCCAGCCAATCAGGAAGCAATCCTGGAGTGTATCCAGCAAAAATGTCCTCACTGCGGTCAGACGATGTGGAGTGACTACGACAACGAAAGAAGAATCAGGACCTTGTCAGGAATAGTCCAACTAACTTTGAAGGTAAGACGCTGCGCGAATCGGGGGTGTGAAAGATATCATCAAGTATATCGACCAGAAGCTGAAGGAAAATGGGCCTTGCCCAAACATGAATTTGGGTTAGATGTAATTGCTTATGCAGGAAGTCTGAGATATCAAGAACATAGAAGTGTGCCACAAATTCACCAGATCTTAAGGGAAAAGGGGGTCAACATTTGTCAACGAAGTGTGGGCCATATCTTAGACCGTTATGACGAACTGCTCTCAGTATCTGTGACCGATAAGAATCGCATCGAGAAACTCTTGGGTTCTCAAAAACAAGTAATACTAGCGATCGATGGACTGCAACCACAAGTAGGGCAGGAAGTGTTATGGGTGATTAGAGATTGTATCAGTGAGTCAATCTTATTAGCGAGAAGTCTATTATCGAGTCGAGGAGAAGATCTTAGTCAAATGCTCGCTGAAGTAGTCGCAGCATTACCACAAAGTATAGTAGCAGTAGTTAGTGATGCTCAACCCTCGATTAGGAACGCAGTAGCAAGCGCATTACCCAATAAGCCTCATCAACTATGTCACTACCATTACTATAAAGAAGCCTTCAAACCTATCACTGAAGCAGACCGCCATGCCAAAAAGGAACTCAAGAAGTTAGTGCGAGGAGTAAGACCAATTGAAAGGAGTGTCTCTGACCAACAAGAGCCAATCGGTGAAGTAGTGAAGGGATATTGTTTGGCGGTTCGTAGTGCCTTAACTGATGAGGGTCATCCCCCTTTAGACCCTCCAGGAGTAAAACTCCGTCAACGTTTGACTAAAATACATTCCAGCCTTGAAGGGGTCAAAAAAAGGGGCAACTTCCCGAACCATTAGTAAAATTGAAGGATATTTTGACCACTAGTCTCGAGCATAATATGACACATTGGTCGGAATTAAGTCTTGCTGTGAAATGGATTCACCAAACTGCAAGTATCCTCGACAACGAAGAACAACTGCCACGACTACTTGTCCAACAACGTTTTGGAGCTTGGATGGTTTTTATGTCTGACCATAAAACAGAACTGGGTTCTCTGTCTGATTTTATTCCTCACTTACTCAAAGTGACCCGTAATTATTGGCCTGGCTTATTTCATTGTTATCAAGTCGAGCATTTACCCAAAACTAATAATGATTTAGAACAAGTTTTTGGCTCTTTTCGTCATCATACCCGACGCACAACTGGTCGCAAGAAAGCTCCTGGTTCAATGATTATTCGTGGTTCTGCTCGTTTAATTGCCGCAGTAGCGACTCGAATTAAAACTTTCACTGCCCAAGATTTAGCCCTGGTGGATTGGGATGCTTGGCGACATCAACGTTCACAATTGGAATCGCTTCGACAGACCCGTCTTCAACAACGTCATTTTCGTCGTGACCCTGACAATTATTTACTGGAACTGGAAACTAAACTACTCCAGTCTATTTTGCCACTCTAGGAAAAAACTGCCCTCTACCAAGACCAAGTGAATGCCTTACCCGGCCTGGTCAGCCCAACACTAACTGGGGAACATATTCGGGTTCAGCATCTTCGTAATCCTCCTGGAGAGGGACCTTATCATCAAGAGCGTGACCACACACTGTTTATGTCCCTAGCTCCGCGCCCTATTCCATACTTGCAAGCTCAGGATGGTAAAACCCACACGGGGCTATATCGGAAGGGAGACCTGTTAATCACCCCTGCTAACACACCACTATTTGTTCGCTGGGAAGGGGATGAAAATTGCTTACAGATTCAGCTTACTGCTCAGTTTCTAAAAAGCATCGCTAGGGAAACCCTACAAAATAATTGCGCTCTCCTAGAGCTCGTACCGACATTTCAGACCCGTGATGCCCATTTAGAAGCGATTGCCACAATGCTCTTCACTGAATTTCAACAAAATCCAGCGGGTAATCGGCTTTATGTGGATTCTCTGGCGAATATCTTGGCAGTTAATTTACTCAGACAGCACGGGACAACCAAACCACAGTTGCCAATTTATGAGGGAGGTCTTCCCCAACGCCAACTCATGAAAGTCTTAGATTACATTGATGCTCATTTAGGTCAAAATCTCAAGCTGGAAAACCTAGCCCAATTGCTCGAGATGAGTCAATTCCATTTCAGCCGTTTGTTCAAGCAATCTATGGGATTAGCTCCCTACCAATACTTGACTCAGCAACGAGTAGAGCGGGCTAAACAGTTGTTGAAACAGACAGATCGATCTATTGTCGATATTGCCTTACATTGTGGGTTCAACAGTCATAGCCACTTAAGTAAAAAGTTTAGACAAATTACAGGTATGACACCAAAATCCTATAGAATAAGTTAGTTCAAAGGGAAATTTTGATTAGACATGGCCACAGCTCATCATCAAGTAAGTTGGTCGCTAACACGAATCGTCCTGCTTGGTTTTGCTGTGCTTCAACTGCTGACTCATTGAGGGCTAAAGTCGCGCTTAAGTGAATAGGTGTAGCCTTTTGGCTCATCTCCTTTTCGGGGACGACCAGGCTGGTCATAGTGAGGCTTCAATTGAACTCACATTCATCAGCCCCACAGATGAAATACATCTGAAATCGCTAGGGAAAAGGGATGGAATAAAGAAAAAGAACGAGTATGAATTTAATGGAGTGAGAATAAAGGGAATTTCAGTCTCAGTTATCATTTCCGTCCCCTCATTCTCATGAAGGGACTCTTCATGAGAATCGGCAGGCACAGAAAATTTAGCCAAAGGCTGATGAGCCAGAGAAAATAGAATTGATAATTGAAACTCATTGAAACTCGAATACTTTAGGCAATAACTACCCAGATAAAATGTAATATTTTTGACAAGATAAAGGTAGAAACTTGAGCGTTAATTGACGTTGTTCTGTTAAATTAACCACTTGTTTAATTCCTTGATGAACTAATAAATGAATGCCTTGAAAACATTGAAAAATCCAGCGGAATGTAGGTCGATTGGTTAATTTACCTAATTGATTGGGAATTCCCGTTTGAGCAGTAAACAACTGGCGACGAACCTCTCTTTGTCCCAAAGAATAAACCATCAAACCCACATTCATCAGCCCCACAAATGAAGTACATCCGAAGTCGGAGTCAAAGCATGATGAAATGGAGAAATGAAACCAGAATCTCTGACAGAGGGTGAAAAGGAGGTAAAATTACAGCCAAAGTAATGGGTTCGACAAGAGTTATTCTCATGAAGGGTTGCTTCATGAGAATGACCAGACTCATCGTTCGCTTATTTTTAAATTGAGTTACTTAATAAATGACGGCTAAGACTCTCTGTGTAAGGTTTATAGAAGTTTAACAGGAGAATGAAGGACAATTATAGCGGTCTCGCTACGCGAGTGCGAAGCAACGGGAAAATATTTTAATGCGATCGCTAAAACAACGAAGTGATCAGAAATTAAGGATCTTATTATTCGCGCGCACGTAGCGCCTCGCTTTGCGAGACCTCGAAGAGATCCGCTCCGCGGGGCGCATTATATCAATCTTCTCTGGCTTAATCTCCGCTATATCTTCTGAAGTCCTTATGCTGTAAGCTTTTTAGCCATTATAATTATGAATGGTTCAGAAATTTGAGCCAACGGTGAGAAAAGCGTCGTTTTTTAAATCATTACAAGTGGTCTACTAGTTCTCTAATTCGTACTGTCCGTTCTTGTATTCTTGAGCTGATTCTCTCTCAAAGGCCAAGAGGTAGAAAACCTACTCTCCAAGTTATTCTGGATTTAACCACACTCGAAAAAGTCGGTAAATTTCCTCATCTTCAAGATTTAGTTAGAGTCTATCATCATAAAAAAGGCTTACATATTGTAGTTATGTATTTAGTGATTGGAGATTGGCGTTTTCCATGGAGTTTTCGGGTTTATCGCGGTAAAGATACGCCATCTCCATCTCAATTAGCACAAAAATTATTGAAGACTTTACCGAAGATTATTACTCAATGAGGTTTATTAGCTGAAGCCTCTCGACGATACAAAGTAAGTCTATGGTGTGTCAATGATTGGTGTCAACGCAAGGATTTGACTCCAAAACCGCAGCAAAGACGTCAGCGAAAGCTAGACTAGGAAGCCTTGTCTCGTCATCTTGAGGAATATCCTGATGCTCTACTCAGAGAGCGGGCGCAATATTTTGACGTACATATTAATGCTATTTGGTATGCCACTCGTCAAATGACACTAACCCGAAAAAAAAACTCTAAAATACAGTGAACGCAAGCATAAACAAAGAATTACCTTCTATTGAAGTCTGCGTCAGATTGTCAAACAAGAAGGTTCAGAAAACTTGGTGTATATAGATGAATCAGGATTTGAAGCTCACATTTATCGACCTGATGCTTGGTCGAAACGAGGAAAGAAATCTCACGGAGAACGAAGCGCTCAGCGGGGGACTCGTACTAGTTTAATTGCCGCCAGAAGGGGAAAGCAATTACTAGCGACCGTGCTCTTCAAGGGCAGTACTAATGCTTTGTGGTCCAATACCTGGCTTCAAGAACATCTTCTTCCAGAAATTAAAGCCTAATTCCACTCTAATTCTCGATAATGCACCATTTCATCGGAAAGATGATGTCTTTCGTATTGCCAAAGAAGCAGGTCATAAAGTTCTATTTTTGCCGCCCTATTCACCAGACTTTAATTCTATTGAACAAGACTTTGCGATTATCAAAAAAAGGCGTATTTATTCTGCGACCGGTACTTCTTTAGATGACATCGTAAAAGCATACGGAAATTAATTGGAATGACTATAAAAAAAAATCAAAGATTGTCTTTGATCAATGTTCAATGTTCAATGTTCAATGTTCAATGTTCAATGTTCAATGTTCAATGTTCAATGTTCAATGATCCAAGCAATAAATGCTGCGATCGCTTCTGCTAAAATACTAATAACTCGATATAAAGCGACAACAATTAATACGTTAGCGGGAGGAAATTGAGATTCGTCTAAAAGCGCGATCGCTGTTGCTTCAAAAACGCCAACTCCGCCCGGTGCGCCTGGGACGATTAATCCTAGCAACCAAGCAATACTAAAAGCACTAATTACCGAAGGTATTTGGGAGAAAGTGATCGATTGCAACACCATAAAAGCAAAGATAAATC
>JASJEK010000096.1 GCA_030064915.1 Xenococcaceae cyanobacterium MO_234.B1 | reverse complement strand
TTCAAAATTAGAACTGGCGGACAAGTTATGATACAAATCTTTAGGTTCCCTAAGGGCTGAAAGCTAAGAAATACGTTACTGCTTGGACACTTTATGGTTCAAAAACTGGTCATTTTATTTTGGAAAGCACAACTTAACTAGTATTGAAAACAAACTAGATGGTTTAGCTAACCTAGTCAATTTTGTTCTCAATAATCTAGATGATAGTTATCTCAACTTAGCTGGTGAATTAGGGAATACCTTAAATCAAATTATCGCTGTTCAAAATTCCCTATCTACTATTGACCTTAATGTAGGAACTCAACTTTCACAATTAGAAGCTGGAATCTTTACCCTATTCCAGTCTGTTAGAAGCTTAATACCTGAATCGGAATTTAATCAATTAGAGACGGATTTACGATTGAGATTAGAACTTAATGAGGAATTTCTATGAGTGGTGAACCGATAAATTTAAGACCGTTCCAAAGTGGTCAGTACACTTTTGCGGGAATAGAACAAGCTGGACTTGTTTACAGGTTTTCCCCCGTTGAACGTAGAGATTTGATTACCATTGGTTCTCTAAAAAAGAATCAAGCTAAGGATATTGACTTATCGACTCAATTACAACATGATATTCTCGTTACGGGAATATCGGCTGATATTGTAGGGGATGACAGCCATACCATTCAAGATGGAAAAACTAACAACTATCGTTATTTTTATGTCCAGACAATTCTACAGTTGCTAGATAGAAATAATCAAAATGTTCTCAGGACACTAGCCTTATTTCTCTCTGGTTATAGTCCTTACATTGGCGAATTGATTTTATCCCCTAAGCCAATTTACAGAGTTAAAACAAACTTAGATGTTCGTTCGATTTCTATCACTGGTAAACCAGTGTATATTAATACAGCATTAACCTATCTGTAATAAACATGGTTAATCTAATCACCAAAGCAGCTAAACAAGCTTTGAATATTGATTCAGTAGAGAGAGCTATTGTATTTGGCGCGTTAGCTTTAAGAGCAGCTATTGTCGGGAATACCGAATTTGATGTCAATGAGGATAGAGATGTTTTGATTGATATTGTAACCAATAGGGACAATATCACTAGTTTGTCTATTGATGTATTGTTACCTTTTGACAATTACAATTTCTATACTCAAGGTGGTTCAATTATTGAGAATATTCAGACTTTACCTAATGCTTTATTAAACTTACCTGACGAATTTGATTTTACAACTAAACCGAGTACAGAACCCTTACCTGAAATTCCCGACTATGACCGAACTATAGTGAATACTTTTGAAAGATACTTGTTTCACTACTCATCTATTTTGTGGGCATCTCTAGAGAACAAGAGAAATAAGATAGTGAGTTTTAGATTTAATCCTGAAGGCACAATCAAACTTGATTTAGCCATACCCTTTGATATCAATAAATGGTTACTAGGGGATAACTATATTAACTCAGTATTACGAGTAGTTGATAGTTATCAACTACTTGATGACACTACGGAAGAAACCAGTAACATTTTAAGCATATTAACTAATGACCAAATATTAAACAATGACCTATTACTAGTCAATTAATCATGAATGAAATAGAATATGAACTTATTAAAGTAAAAATATTTACAGATATCAATGATAATCCTATTGCCCCTAGTGAAACTAGTGGCGGAAATATTTCACACTTTTATTCTCAATTTAATCAATTAATCAATCTAGTTTTTCGTGACTTAAATAATCTTGAGGAAGCGATTGAAGCAATTAACTCTCGGATTCAAATACAATTACCTCCGCCTTCCCTGGTTATTGAAGAGTTTATCTTTGCCAATGTTACCACCTCAGACGTGAATGGAAACAATCGAGCTACATTGGGGACAATTCCTAAAAGTGGCAAGGTGACAAGAATAACTATTGATGGAATAAACAATGAGAATGACAATTATTTTATTGTTATTGATTCATCTGGGTCAGAATATTTTTTGTTTGAATGGAGTAGACATACAATAACCGAAGGGTTTGAGTGGACTTTTGATGAACCAGTAACAGCAGGGCAAGAATTTATCATACAAACCTCAGCCATAGAAACAAATCGAACAGTCAAACTCTACCTGGAAGTTGAAGGATATAGCCCGATTATTCCTAATGGTTAACCCCCCCATAAATAGTCAACAAGATCAATCAACAATCAATTAACAATTATTAATTATGAGCCAACATGGAAGTTTTATTACAAATAATCCCTTTTATTGGGGGAACTATATCTGTTGTTAATGTGTTTTTCTTTATGTATTTACGCTACCTTGAGAAAGACTTAGAACGAGAACGGACAGAAGACAAAGACTTTAAAAGGGAAACAGAGAAACGCTTACGCCGAATGGAATTTTTCTTAGATAAACGATTCAGTTTCAGTTCTTTACCAGATGGTTACAAATAATTATTTTCTAATTTTTAACTCTCACTTTGACCGAGACAAAGGAGTCGATCTAGGTAGATTGTCTATTTGTTCTCTAGAAAATGGGACACTCGATATATGGGTTGCTTGTAGCAGTCATGCGACAAAACAATATGCAGAAAGCTTCCATGAAAGGGGGGGATATTTGCCCCCAGAGTACCGAGTACCTGACATTCCTAACTGGTACGTAGAAACCAAACCCATTGATTTAAGAAAGCATAAGGGCATAGCAGGAAATTTTTACAAGATTACCCCCTTTGAAGTCACGACAGACAAGGGGGGAAAACGGGGTGATTTTGGCATTCATTTAGATGCTAATGTCCCTGGCAGTATGGGCTGTGTTGTGCTTAATAAAAAGCGGTTTGCTGAGTTTGAGGCATGGATGAAAAGATTGGAACAGGACAAAATTCCCCAAATATCCCTGTTCGTGAGGTATTCGTGAAACACTGGACTTGTCGTCAACTAATTGTGATGATTCTTTCGGTGGGTGCTTTGGTCCTGGCTTACCTCGATCCTGATTTTCGCCCCACCTTTGGCAATTTGGTATCGACCGCCGTTGGGGGTTATCTTGGGCAAATGTTCCCCCAAGGCAAGGATTAATTCTAGCTGAGCATTCAAGGCTATTTGCGGCGGCTGATTGGGAACTGGGATAAGAGCCGAAACGTTGGCGGAGAAAGACTTTTCAAGATAATTATACCTTATTCAGCTTTCGGGGAATTGACCTAATTAAACCCTGGGGTAGTGCGATTGGCGAAAGTGTTGCTCGGGTTTTTGACAATGGTTCACAACGGGGACAAGATGCCTATTTTTTACAAACTAATGGCGCAGCACCAGAACAAATAAAATCATAAAATATTTTCCTGTAATGAAATGGAACACAGGAGGTTCTAGATGAGTGATTTATTAAGTCAGAACTGGGAAAATTTCCTAAAAATTCAGGCTGTTGGTGATTGGAATGGCATATGGACTCGGCTAGCAGCTAATGGGGAGTTAGTAGAACGTTTTCATGGAGTCAGGAGCTATGTAGTTTATCCTGATAGGGAAGCAGTAGTTCAAAAAAATCACTATCGATATGAAGATGGATCTAGTGAGTCTAGAACATTCGGTCCTTACAAACAAGGGGAGCTAACAACTCCCTTCTTAGACTATGCCTGGACTTGGGGATACACACCTAAGATTGAGCGGGGTCAATTATATCTTTTTGAGACATGCCTCAAGCACGAAAGGTTGGGAGTGAGTAGCGGCTGTAAGTATCTGGAAGATGGCTCGTTACATCATGTTACCTCTATCTGGGAGACACTAGACTTCTTTCGAGGAGAGCCTAAAGAGGTAGAACATACTTCTTCTGGCAATTGGAAGGGGACTATGATTTCCACTATAACGCCAGACTTAATTATCGCAACTTCGAGTGATTGTCAGTGGAAGCCTATAGATGAATTAGCAAAGGAAAATCTTATAGTCCGCTTCTCCAATGGCGTGACTGTTAGTCTTCCAGAAACTGCTGCCTATGATAGAGAATCTCTGATAATCACGGATTGGTTAGTGAATCCACATCTTTTAAAAAGGGGAATCCGCCACTATAACAATGAGGGGAAATTCTCTCATTTTTCGCTGATGACTTTCATTCCATAACATATAAAAATCTAGAAAAATCTGAGATTAACATGACTAATGATTGACTAGCAACGGCGGGAGAAGACGCTCCATTCATTAGTGGCTTATACGAACTCGTTATTGGTGCAACAGTAGAGAATGAATCTTTCCTCATCCAACTATTGGCAACAATTTGGCTTTACTGTAGGTTAATGATATATGAACAACCCATCAATGATGGTTATACCTTTTGAGAGAGTTATTAAACTGTTATTGTCAACCAAAATTCACCTGTCTGGAGAATCATGATATGAATTTAAAAGACCAAAACTGGAAGAATTTTACTGACAGCCATTTGCACGATTGGTATGGAATTTGGACAAGATATACTCCCCAAGGAGATGTCAAAGAGTCATTTCAAAGTGTCAGACTTTTTAAGAGTAATCCAGAACTTACAGAAATCCATCAAACTAATCGATACATTTACGATTCGGATAATATAAAGGAAGAAAGTTGGAGCTATAATCAGCAAGACAATAGCTTAGCTGATGGAATGTTTCATCCGTCACGCAGCACTATGAGGGGATTTTTCTTGAAATCTGGTCATGCAGTTTGGCTGTCAACTCAGTTACAAGAAGGTTCATATTTGGGGGCTGAGTTATTTTTTAGAAATGAGGATTTACGACATAGTGTAGGTATTGTCTATGATGAGCCGGGAAATTTATTCCACACAGCGAATATTCGGGAAGATTCTCGGGGTTTTCCTTCTCAATACTGGTCAACCGATATTGAACAGTTACCAGAACGTAATCTAAACGGTAATTGGCAAGGTACATCAATGACCATGACTTCTGATTTAAATATTTCTACTCCTGTGTCCACATCACTAAAATGGGGATGGGAAGGACACAAAACTTTCTATTTACCTGATGGAGTTTCTATAAGTTGTCCTCAAAAAATCACTTTTGGGACACCGTTTATTTTGGTGGCAAATTGGCTCTTAAATGATGCTCAAATGCAACAATTAATGGTTAAATATGACCAATCTGGTAATTTTTCTAGCTTGATACTGCAAAATTTATGGTTGTAAAATTAGATAACATTCCATTAGAGGAGTGAGTGTGATCGCTCGAAAAGTTTAGCTGCACGATGAGGACAGTGATCGCTTAAACAAGTCAATTTTCCATCTTGGTTTCTAAATATCACTAAAGGTTCATCAGACAAAGAAAAGCTATAAGGACGATTCTTTGGTAAGTCTTGAATGAAAGTTACAGGATCCCAGCACCTGACTGCCTGACACATCTATGCCAATTTCTATATTTTCGTAAAAATTAGATTTCTCAAGTACGGTATATCAATGCTTGATACCAAGTTGCAATCTAAAGCGTAATTTTCGTGCATTGTACTTGGTTGAGCAAAACGCCTACCAATCTCGGAATCCGCAGATTAAAAAATTAACTTCAAAGTTACGGCTATGAACGCAACTTGGTATGAGCGTGATCGCATTCTCAGAAAATACCTTTTGACTATAAAAAATGAGATCTATACAGAGTAAAGCTTTGAGGTACTTGTGTCAGGCACTCAGTACCAGCACTGTTCCCAATTAAATCCCGCTTCGGACCTTAAATTCCCCCTAAACGCAGGATACAAACTTTGACATCTTCACTCGCTGCGTCTAACAAAAGCTGCTCTGTCTCGCACAGCACCTGGTTATATTCGCCGTTAGTATCAACCAAAGAAGCTTCATCAACCCACTCACCTTTTTTGTTACCGTATACCGAGCAGCTACTGAGGTAAATTACCTGCTTCACACTTGGAGTCTCCGGCAATGCTGCTACCAGGTTTTTCGCTGTGGGAATGTAAGTTTCTCGATACACTTCTGCATTCACCTGGCGATCGCTAATGGGAGCAATGCTCAAGATAATAGTATCCTGATTTGGTACTAGCGATCGCATGGCTTGGCTGTCTTCCCCTTTCATCACTACCACCTTAGTAGCTACTTCCTCTAATTTTGTAACCCGTTCCTGTCTTGTAGTAGTTACTGTTACCGAGTAACCCTGTTGTTGATACCAATAGCGTGCTAAAGCAGTTCCCCCATAGCCGCAACCAATAATGGCAATTTTCGCCAAATCGCTGTGGTGTTGTTGCTGTGAAGTGACTGTATCAGAAAATTTTGTATGCATTAAATTATTCGATTATTTTATAACGAATTATAAAATAATCTTGTTTTTTTGCAAACATTCTGATAGATTTGCGACTCTACAAGTCATCAGTCTATTGTCCAAAAGGATTTCTTCCCCTCGTGATAATGGGTTTAAAGCCCCGTCGTAAGGGCGCGTAACAGGTTAACAATTTGGACATCAAATCTTTATAGCTCAAGGCTTTCTGTCGTTGTATGATATTCATAAGTTCTCTAAGAAAGTTGAAGTATGGGGTTCTAAAATCGAGTATTTTAGGTAAAACTTCGAGCAACACTCTTTGAATGTAGTCTGTTCAGTTTGATTGGGTAAATTGATTCGCTAGGGGTAAAATCCAGGTTTCGAGCTTCTGTCAGACCTAAAGAAAGAAAACCATCCTGGTTGTTTGAGGTCGAGCCATGCTGTGGTTTCCCCAGCTTATGGAATCGACCTGTTGGAGTAATCCAACTGGTGAGGGCATTTTCCAGATTTGAGAGTAGATGTAAGACAGTTAAGAACCGCAATCTACGCCAGTATCCTAGAATCCCCGAACTTTTAGGGCGGGTGAGTATGTCAAAGAGAACACCCAATAAACTGAATTAAATATGAATTTAGAAACTAAGCAAGCCTATGAAACAGCAACTAAACCAACTCAACAAAAAACTATAACTAAATCAAAACTCAGCTTCTGGCGACTCTGGAACATGAATTTTGGTTTCCTGGGTATCCAATTTGGCTGGGGGCTACAGATGGCAAATATGAGTGCTATCTTTGAATATCTGGGGGCGGATGCTGCTCAGTTACCGATTCTATGGATCGCTGCACCCCTTACCGGACTTATCATACAGCCGATTATTGGTAACTTAAGTGACTATACTTGGACTCCTCTAGGTAGAAGAAAACCTTACTTTCTTCTAGGAGCTATTTTAGCTTTTATAGCGTTGATCTTGATGCCTCATAGTAATAGCTTGTTGATGGCAGCAGCATTACTGTGGATTCTAGATAGCAGTGCCAATATCAGTATGGTACCATTTCGGGCTTTTGTAGGAGATTTATTACCCCAAGAACAACGCACGCAAGGTTTTGCCATGCAATCTATGATGGTGGGAATGGGGGCTGTTTTTGCTTCGCTTTTACCCTGGATACTCAATCAGGTTTTAGGAATAGAAAACACTAGTAACTCTCTACACAAAGTTCCGTTAAACGTAGAAATCTCCTTTTATCTTGGTGCAATCTTGTTTCTGGTAACAATACTCTGGACAGTAATTACTACCCCTGAATATCCCCCCCCAAATCTAGAAGAATTTGCCCAGTTACAAGCAAAACGAGGTGGTATCTTTAGCAGTGTTCGGGAGACATGGGAAACCCTAAAGACAATACCTCCAGTCATGAAACATCTAGCCCAAATACAATTTTGTACTTGGTTAGGTTTGTTTTGTTTCCTGCTCTATTTTCCGCCAGCAATAGCCCACAATATCTTTGGTGCAACCAGTCAAAATTCCGTAACTTATAGTGAAGGTATCCAATGGGCAGGGTTATGTTTGGCTGTGTTTCATGGAGTGTGCATTGCTTTTTCCCTTCTACTACCCTATCTCACTAAAAGAATTGGTCGCCCTCTAACTCACAGTCTTTGTCTAATAGGGGGTGGTGTTAGTGCTATTTCTCTCTTAACTATCGAAAATCAGTATTGGTTATTGGTAGCAATGATCGGATTAGGCATGGCTTGGGCAAGTACTCATACTATACCCTATGCTATGCTGAGTAGCTTTATTCCATCTCAACGTCAGGGTATTTATCAAGGGATTTTTAACTTCTTTATTGTCCTTCCAGAAATCACTTTATCCCTTGGTTTTGGCTGGATTATGAATCATGTTTTTTACGGCGATCGCCTATTGGCTGTGGTTACTGGTGGTGTATTTATGATTCTGGCTGCTGGTTTAACTATGTTCTATTTTCTTTCATTAAAAATCGGAACAGAACAATTACTAAAACAGTAAATAATTATTAGTAGGGTGGGCATTGCCCACCTTACATTTTTACAAAGTAGACGGGAGTAAGAAAGCCAACGAGCGAAGCGTCCTTTTAGGCGTTGGATGAATTGCGACTCGGATGCTTTAGCATCCGTCTACTTCTTGCCTTGAGCAGCTATATATTTTTCTATGGTACTACTAGAAACATTGCCAGCAGTTGAGACAAAATAGCTTCTAGTCCACATAGAGGGCATTTTTTTTAGATGGGGGAATTCTTTTCTTAAGACGTAAGACGAATATCCCTTAATGCGGTGCATAATTTGTTTTGGTGCTAAGTCTGGAGAACAATTGAGAAAAAGGTGAATATGCTCTGGTTCAACAGCTAGGCTAACGACTTTGCATTCTAACTCTTGAGCTTTTTCATATATCAATTCTGTGACTCGTTTTTTGACATCACCGACTAATACCTTTCGTCTTCGTCGTGGAATCCAGATAAAGTGATAATTAATCAGGGATACTGATGTATTTTTGTGTCTATAAGATTGATTCATAGACATAATTGTACTAGACTTTTTCTTATGCAAGTAACCCGTACCCTAAAGCTTAAATTTCACAATCTTAATGCCGTCAAAGCTACTGTGTTTGCCGAGACGACAGCAGCTTGTACTGAGCTTGCTAACGAACTGATTAAGTTGCCGCTCAAAGAGAGAAAAAAGCTAACAACAGCACAAGTAATAACACCTCTCAAATCGGCTTTAGCTAACCAAGTAATTCGCCAAGTTAAAGGAAAAGCAGGCAAAAAGACCCAAGAATTTAAGTTGCTACCCCCAGAAATTAATTGTCAAAATTGGAGGCTGTTTAAAAAGGGTAATACCTATTCAGTGTCATTTCCTACTATACAAGGAGTCAAGCGAGTTCCAATTGAGATTAAATCTAATCATTGGCAATCACTATTAGATAGGTTGTTTGATGGTGATGAGTCTATTTCTAAGGGAACGCTGAAACTGTATCAAAAACAAGGAAAATGGTTCGCACTTGTTAGCTTAACCGAGGAAGTTCCAGAAGTTGAGTCTAACAACAGAGTGGGTGTAGATAGAGGACAAAATCAACTAGCAACGGCAGTACCAAAACAAGGATTTGGTTTGTTGTTTTCAGGCAAAGAAGTTAAATATCGTCGTCGCTATTTTCAGCAGCGCAGACAGCAACTACAGAAAGCTAGAAAGTATCGAGCAGTTAAAAAACTGGAGCAAAAAGAACAACGCTGGATGAGAGCAGTTAACCATACTGTATCTCGTCGCATTGTTAACTTTGCTGATTGGTTGGATGCAGACTTGGTACTAGAAGACTTATCTGGTTGCCGTCAGACAATGAAGCAGTCCAAGAAACTGAGAGCAGATAATGCTGAATCTCGTCATGCTTGGGCATACTACGACCTTCAATCAAAGCTTGAATACAAGCAAGCTTTGAACGGCAGACAAGTACACTATCGACCTCCGCACTATACTTCTAAGACTTCATCAGTTAATGGGGTAATTGGGAAGCGTAATGGTAATTGGTTTAAATGTACTTCTGGCGCAGTGCTTCAAGCTGATTTTAATTCAGGGCGCAATCTCGCTATTTGGGATTATCGTTTTTGTCCTGTAGATTCTGGAAAACCTATATCTGTAATGGATATAGCCAATCTACAGGATGGGGTCGTTGGCAGTCCCCTGAACTCCATGAACATCATAAATGGGAGAACAACAGCCGTTCAGCTATCATTGTTCGATTGTACCAATTATGAGACTAGACGGGAGAATCCAACGTTTTGAGCGAATGCGGAAACGTTGGAGTGTCAAATCTTGTCCCCCAAATATTTAGCAATAGTCTGTACGTCTTTATCTCCACGCCCAGAACAATTAATCACAATGCGAGGACTTCCTTCTAGTTGAGGACAAAGCTTATCTAGATAAGCAAAAGCGTGGGCGGTTTCCAATGCAGGAATAATACCTTCTAGTTCCGATAACTTACAGAGTGCATCTACTGCTTCTTGGTCGGTAACACTATAATATTCTGCTCTACCGCTATCTTTGAGATAACTGTGTTCGGGGCCAACTCCAGGGTAATCTAAACCAGCACTGATAGAATGAGCTTCTACTACTTGTCCTTCCGTATCTTGTAAGAGATAACTCATGGCACCATGTAAGACCCCAGGACGACCTTCTGTAAGAGTTGCAGCGTGTTTTCCTGATACAATGCTTTCTCCTGCTGCTTCTACTCCAATAAGACGCACCGAAGATTCAGAGACAAACTCATGAAATAGTCCCATCGCATTAGAGCCACCACCAACACAAGCAATAAGGATATCTGGTGAGCCGTCGAACTTTTCTTGACACTGACGGCGAGTTTCTTCTCCAATTACGGCATGGAAGTCTCTTACCATCATCGGATAGGGATGGGGACCAGCTACAGAACCGAGAATATAGTGGGTAGTTTCCACATTAGTTACCCAGTCCCTAATAGCTTCGGAAGTAGCATCCTTGAGTGTTCCCGTTCCTGCGGTAACTGGTTGTACTGTCGCGCCTAATAACCGCATCCGAAACACATTGAGCTTTTGCCGTTCCATATCTTGAACACCCATGTAGATAATGCACTCCAGACCAAACCGAGCGCATACTGTAGCAGTTGCAACTCCATGTTGTCCTGCTCCTGTCTCAGCGATAATGCGTTTTTTCCCCATACGAATTGCTAGGAGGGCTTGAGCTAGAGCATTATTGATTTTATGCGCTCCTGTGTGGTTTAGGTCTTCTCGTTTAAGATATATTTGCGCCCCTGTGCCATCAGGACGAGCATAATGTTGGGTGAGACGCTCGGCAAAATAAAGAGGGCTTGGTCTGCCTACATAGTCTTTGAGTAAGCCTTGTAATTCTTGTTGAAAATCTGCATCTGCTCGATATTTAGCATAAGCTGTTTCTAGTTCTGCTAAGGCTGGCATTAAGGTTTCAGGAACATATTTCCCACCGTAGGGACCAAAACGTCCTAGATGATCTGGGAATTGAGTATCAGTGCTATTGGGTTTAATGGGTGTTGCTGTCATGAAATATTAATTGGTAATACTAGAGTCTTATTTTGACCATTGAATGCTATCACTCGCAAGCCTCGGATTTAACATCCCAGGAACAAGTGACCTTTTTTCATTGTGGAAAACTCTAGTAAAAATTTTTAAGATAAGTAAAAATTTGCTCCAGTTTCAAAACCAGAGATTAAGATGTGCTGGAGACTTTATTTAAACTTTAAGATAATCCATCTAATCCTTCACCAGTTGGTTCTATGACTGAAACCCTGATAGTTAAACCTTTGGGCTTAGTGTTACAAAAAGCTGGCTTAATTTCCTTGGAGCAAGTCAAAATAGCCCTACAGGCAAAAAAATCGCTCCCTAGCCGTAGAATTGGTGAAATATTGGCAATTAGGGGCTGGATTAAACCAGAAACTGCTAATTTCTTTGCGGAACAATGGCCGAATTTCTTAGTTAATCAGAAATTGCAACCTTTAGGACAATATCTTAAAGCTGCTGGGCTTATTAGCGATCGCCAAATTGATACAATTCTTCAAGAACAAGCGACCACTCATTTAAAGTTTGGTGATTACGCAGTATTAAAAGGATTGATTTCTCAAACCACTCTCAATTTTTTCTTGCAACAATTAAGTTTAATTCGAGGGAAGGAAATTACTAAAGCAACCCTCCGTGATTACACAGTATTCAATAGAATTCAAAGCTATATACTTCACAATCAAGAATGCGATCCTAGTAATTTGCTCAAGTTATACCAACAAATTCGACAAAAAGGAGAGGTGAGCAGTAGTGGCGAACGCCTTGAAGGAGAATTACTCAATAGTGGCTTAATCCTTAAGCAAGATAATAAACTGAAGGTAGCTAACCCCGAATATAAATCTGTTTTTAATCAAGATTGGATTGAGGAAGAGTTAGTTTCTCTCCAACCCTACACCAAAATACGTCTCAGAATGTTTGGATTAGAACAGGTTTCGAGTTTGCCTTACAGAGTCCTGAATGCGGTAACTCATTGGACAGCCAATCAACCCTTTTTGACCCAAAAAATCTACCAGTTGATTCAAGAACAGAAAATTTTTATTACTCAAGAGGAAGAAGTCGCTACTATTGATAAAATAGTACAAGAGTATGTAATTAGCAATTGGGAGACAGGAATTGCTGCAACTCATTTTCAATATATACAAAAAAAACTGTTAGATAATAAAAAGTTGTCTACAGAGTCTTTACTCAAAACTTACCAGCATCTTTGGCAACAAGGGACAATTAAATACGATAATAGCCCTCAACAAAGCAAGCTACTAAATTTAGGCTTGGCGAAGCTCGAAAATGATGTAATTAGCCTTAGTAATCCCATTTATCATGCTGTATTTGATGGAGTATGGATTGAAAAACAATTAAAAGCTCTTGGTGCTACCCCAGCACCAACTTCTAACTTTAAGCAAAATCTTTCTCCCATAATGACCACTCAGAAGTCAAATTCAACTTCTGTTTTAATTTTGCGTCGAGTTATTTCTACTGTATTAAGTATTCTTGCTATTTTATTATCTGGTACTCTCTTGTTCTGGTTTGGACAACAATTTTTACGAACCAATACCCAAAAACAACTTCTTACCAAAGGGGATCTCCAGTTACAAGCTAAAAATTTCTCAGAAGCTCTAGCCATTTATAATCAAGCCTTGAGAGTAGATCAAGATATTTCGACTGTTTGGGTTAATCGTGGTTATGCTCTCAAAGGACTAGAAGAATATGAATTAATGTTACAGTCTTGTAATTCCGCCACCGTAATTCAACCCGAATCAGAATTAGCTTGGAATTGTCGAGGTGAAGCCTTATTTCATCTTCAGGAGCATCAAGAAGCCGTAAAAGCCTTGGAAAAAGCGATCGCAATTAATTCTCGCCTTCCTATAGTATGGATTAATTATGGTGAAGCTTTACACAAACTAGGGCAATATCAAGCCTCGGAAATTGCCAAAAAAAGAGCTATTGATTTACTAAAGAATAGCCCTCAAACTCATAGTAGCAGCCTTCCTGTTGCCTATAACGGACAGGGAAAATCTCTACTGAAGCAACAAAAATATTCTCAGGCTCTAGAAGCTTTCAAGCAATCCCTGGTTTATGCCCCTAATTATCTCTCAGCTCAACAGGGGAAAGCATTAGCCCTTACAAAACTAGGACAAAATCAGGAAGCTACTGCAATTTTTGATCGGGTTTTAATCAGAGAAGATCTTTCTCGTGAACAACAAGCGATTACCTGGCTGTATAAAGGAATTAATTTCTGTTCCATGAAGCAGCCTAAGCTGGCTCAGGATTCCTTTGAAAAAGCTCTGCAATTGTCTACTGACTATGATGAAGCAGTCAAAAAGGCTCAAAAGGAGTGTCGGTAATTGATAATTAATACTTAATAATTAATAATTGATAATTAAGTTTAGTGTTAGATTTATCGTCATGCGAGTGTATATATTGCTGTTTAATGCAGGAACAAATAATGAGGGAATTCATACCATCCAAGTAGGCAATCGCAATAAAATTTTGATGTTTCAAGAAGAAGATGATGCAGTTCGTTTTTCCATGATGCTAGAAGCCCAAGATTTCCCAGAAGCTACAGTAGAAGCTATTGATTCTGAAGAGATCGAAGCTTTTTGTCGCAAAGCAGATTACGACTGGGAATTGATTGAACCAGGCAAATTAGCAATTCCTCCCGAAAAGAATGCAGAAAAAACAGATTGGAATCCTGATGAAGACGACAGCAGTGTTGCTTCCTCAACTGCAAAAGATGACTCGATTCCCCAAGATGAATTAGATAGTATTCGTCGCCGACTCGAAGGACTATTGTAAAGGATGAAGGATAATGATAAATGGTAAATGATCAATGTTAAATGATAGGGGACATCTTCTGACCGAACAAATCAATCCTCATAGTCAAAATCTTGACAGTCTATCCTCTCTAGAAATAGTAGAACTGTTTAATCAGGAAGACTACAAAACTGTTGAGGCGATCGCAGGAGCCAAATCTGCATTGGCTCAAACCATTGATACTACTGCTGAACGTCTGCGTCAGGGGGGAAGATTGTTTTATGTGGGAGCAGGAACAAGTGGTAGATTAGGAGTCTTAGACGCAGCAGAATGTCCCCCTACTTTTTGCACTCACCCCGAATTAGTACAGGGAATTATTGCTGGGGGAGCAGGAGCTTTAATTAGAAGTTCGGAAAATCTGGAAGATCGTCCTGAAGACGGAGAAAGTGCGATCGCCCATCATGAAATTAACAATTTAGATGTGGTAATTGGTATCACCGCAGGAGGTACTACCCCTTATGTTCACGGTGCATTACACGCAGCCAAGGAAAGAGGCGCAACCACCGTCGCCATTAGTTGTGTTCCCCCAGAACAATTACCCATCAATGCAGATATAGATATTCGTTTGCTTGTAGGCGCAGAGATATTAGCAGGTTCAACCAGACTCAAAGCGGGGACAGCGACCAAAATGGCACTGAATATTATCTCTACAGGGGTTATGGTGAAGCTGGATAAAGTTTACGGAAATCGCATGATCGATGTAAGTGTGACTAATACTAAGTTACGCGATCGCGCTTTGCGAATTATTTGCGATCTCACAGATTTAAAGCGTCAAGAAGCGGATCAATTACTGCAACGTAGTGGCAAAAAAGTTAAATTAGCTCTACTGATGCAATGGACTGGTTTAGATGCAGAAGCAGCTCAAAAACTACTATCTCAAAATCAGGGTAATCTTAGATTGTCATTAGGTCAAATTTCCTCCCCTACATAAATGATAGGGGCTTCCATTTGCACGGGAGGTCAGAGAGACCCCGCCGTGAAACGACGGGGCTTCCTCTGACTTCGTTATTGTGAGTTCGACTCCGCGTATAAACCGATGAGGTCTCCTCATCGGACAGCCCCTTGAGTTCGGAGTGACCATTCATTGAACTCGCGAACATTGAACTCGCGAAAAGCTTTGGAAAAAAAAATCCCCCCAGTTATTAAAACTGAGGGGTAAGAATCAATACCTGTTATATAGCTCTATCTCTCTAGGTATTATGTCTTATAGCAGAAAAAAGAAGTATGATTTAGGTCACAAGAAAATGTTGATCTTGCTTACAACCAAAACCAGGTTAAGTTTGTTAAAGACATCTTGCAATTAAGGAAAAAAATGTTATGCATCGTCAGAAGCCATAATCTTAGGTACGCGAAAATACTGTCCTTCTTGCTCTGGTGCAGAGGCTAAAAGGGCATCTTTATTAGGAAATGGCTCTAACTCATCAGGGCGAGCAATGTTACTTACTTCAATGGCTCTAGTCGTAGGAGGTACATTATCTGTATCCAATTCACTCAACTGCTCGAAGTAGTCTAAAATGCTATTGAGTTGAGTGGTAAACTGTTCCTCCTCTTCGGAAGTAATATCTAATCTAGCTAGATGAGCAACTTTTTTAACTTGTTCACGGTCAATCATGAAAAATTCCTCGGAACGTGGAAACCGCTATCATTTATGTAGCGGAGGAAACGGACGTAGCAGTTTTAACTGCTTTCAAAATTAAAACCATAAGTAGTTGGACAGAATTATTTGTATATAATTTTAGTCTTCCAAACTTGGCAGCTTGGCATAGCAAGAAATTAATTCACAATTAATTTTGTCTAGGTACTTAGTGGGTCAGTTATCAGGACTTACACACTAAGTTTTAGGTTAAGACTGGGGAAAGGTTAAGGGTTAAAGGGGAAAGAAATACATATAAGAAACCTTTATCCTTCACCTTGCCAAACCTTTGATTTTTCGTTTCACTGCATAAGTCCTAATCTATTGTTTTAGAAGAAGACATCCATTTCAGAACGCCCTGTTATCTTAAGCCAGTTTTGGGCTTCCATGTAGTTATTAGGGGCAATACGAATAGCTTGTTTCCAATATTCCGCAGCTTTGTCATAGAAGGCTTCCGCTTCTTCTTCTCTTCCTGCTTCTCTAGCTTTCTCCCCTTCGTAATGATATAGCACAGCAATATTATTCAAAGCTTGGGGCATTCGAGGATTGAGATCGATTGATTGTTGATAGAGTTCCAGTGCCTTTTCTACATCTCCATTACTGGCATAGATCAAACCCATATTGTATAGAATATAGCTGCGATCGTTGGGGTCTTCTTCTAGTTTTAAAGCTTCTTCGTAGTTTTCCAGTGCTTCTGCGTATTCTCCGTCACCTTGGGCGGACATTCCATCACGGTAGTAAGCAAAGGCTTCTTTAGCTTTCTTGTTGGTTGGCAGAGCTTTTAAGATAATATCTGCCATGACAGTGAAAGTTTTATCAATAAAGTTATCGTTGCGCTGAGTACGAGGCATAGTAGTTTAGTGGAAAAATTATTGTTTATGAATTGATTTTACCTGTGACATCCTCCCGTAGCGTAAACGCATACGGGCTTCCTTACCTGGCGATAAGGTATTCGGAGCACCGCGCCTCTTATCTAGATAGACACCAGCACGGACATTTCACGGTTTTGAGGAAACCTCAAAACCCGTGTCCTCTAATATCTATCCCCGATAGATCGACATCGAAGCGCGTTCTGATAGCGAGGAAATCTCACCAGGGGTGGATAGGGGAGACTTCAAGTTATCAAAGAAAACTATTGGCGGTAAAACATCCAATCAGAAAAGTCTCCCCATCCCCGCGCTTCTCAATTTTACAGCATCTGGACGAAGGGGGCTTCAATAAGCGAAAAACCGGGATAAAAGCCGAAAAATAAAGTGTAAAGCCCCTTTACCCCTAAATTTTAGATTTAAAATCTAGTCCATCGAACTGACGTATCCCATGATGATGCAACACCAAAAAATTTTTTCTAGGACTTGACAAAATCCTATACAAACTTGCTAGTATATATAGGGTCAATTCGATGGGGCGTCGCCAAGCGGTAAGGCAGCGGGTTTTGGTCTCGCCATTCCTAGGTTCGAATCCTAGCGCCCCAGTTTTTATCAGATATTAGTAACGCTAGGCTTTTCACCTAGGAATAGCTAGCCCAAAACAATACTTACACCTAAATCTTGCTCAAATCTTGCTCACTTCTTACTCATCCTTACATAGCCAAACGGGTAGAAAATAGGCTTCATTAACTCTTTAACCAAATGCTAAGAAACTGTAAACATAAAAAAGCTAGGCATTGTATAACACCTAGTCAAATCTGTCAAATCAGGGATTCACTCTGAATTTAGTTCCTAGAAATGCGATCGCTATTTATATTTATAGGGAGCATATTTATTTTTGAGTGTCATTAATGACAGTATTTTATTTTATGAGGCTATGCTGTTCATCTATCCACTCCCGCTTATAAGTAGGTGGGTAAGAGTAATCACTCTTTAGTTATCCGTGCCACATTCATTAGTCCCACAACTTGATTGTTGCTTTTTAATCCTGGTATTCCTAGCTGAAGATTCCCCTAGGAGTCTGTCGGACTTAGGAATTCTTTGACATTAAAAAGCACTGGAAGTCCCCCAACTTGAAGATGGCCAAACTGCAAGCGTATTCCAAAATTTCTACAAACAACGGCGACAACTGCCCTAAAAATCGCTTGCGGAAGGTATTGATGCTATCGTGGTCAGGGTGCAATCCTCCAGTTATGTAGAGAACTGGGATCTGCTCATAGGTTGCCTGCTCGATCTTGCGACTACTAAAGATGCCTTTGGCATAGCAATAAAACAGCAGGGCTAACATCATTTTGGGTCCATAGGGCGCACTGCCTCCGCCTCTGTAGGCTCCTTCGATGGCACTGGTATCCAGTTGTTCTACTATCTCCACCACAAAACGTGCCAGATTATTTTGAGCCAACCACCCTTCCATCTCCCCAGGCAAGATTATTGGTGTTGTTCTATCAACTTTGAGGAATTTGTTACTGATGAGCCTTCTCCTGATAGATTCTACAGTGCATAAGTATTATATCTTGTTACCTACCACTCAAGTCCGACAGACTCCTAGATGTCTGCCAGTTGGGGGAATTCTTTTGTGTTTTCTTAAAGGTTGAACTTTAAGCTTACCTGTACACCACCTAACAAAGTGATCGGGAACAGGATAACCATAAGCATATTGAACATACCAATAAGACTCATTACCCACAACAGTTACAAAGTTTATTTCGTGAGCTTCACACCAAGTTTTAGCCCGATCAATTACTTTGTACAGGGAATGATATTCGATTTTTGTATCAGCAAAGCAAACATCAATATCTAATTTTGGATAACCCAACTTAAGATAAAGCAAATAAAGCCCTAATAATACATGAGAGTCTTTACCCCCACTAAAATGCCAGACAGTATCAGCAAACTAAATCTGATTTTAAAGAATTGGAACATAGATACAAATGTCTTGATAAAGAAAGTAAGCTGGCAGAATTCCCCGAGGGATTACC
>JASJEK010000438.1 GCA_030064915.1 Xenococcaceae cyanobacterium MO_234.B1 | reverse complement strand
TTGATATCATTCTATATGGGGTAGATATAGGTCAAAATTCTTTAATTTGTTCCATACAGGGTGGATATCTAGAAAGTTTCCGTATAATAAATAGTTGGGCGTCACAAGTTGACCACTTGAGATTGAGTTAGAGGAAGAACCCGATGGATATTCTAAAGCGAGTCATCCCTAAGCCTGTTAAACGCTTAGGCAGAAAATGGGTAGATCAACTATATTTTGAGCGACAACTAAGGCGGGCTACTCCAGTTCTTGTATATCAGATGGGTAAAGTCGGATCCTCGTCTATTTATCGGTCTTTGTTAAAGCAATATGCGGGAGTAGTATTGCACTCACACAGTTTCTCTCTAAATCACGAAGCTCCAAAGATTAGGCGTCTGTTTCATTGGGCAATTGTGAACGCAAGACCGTTAAAGGTTATCTCACTTACCAGAGAACCGATAGGCAGAAATGTATCTGCATTTTTTCAAAATTTCGAAAGAGTCACAGGCGTTCCTTATGCTGAAGCAAACTTCTCTATCAAAGAACTCAAAGCGATCTTCTTGTCAAACTATAAGCACGAAATTCCCTTGAAATGGTTTGACAACAATATTCTGGCAAACTTCGGCATAGATGTCTTCTCCACACCTTTTCCAGAAAATGGGATCTCCACCTATTCGAATAATAATATAGAGCTTCTCGTAATGCGTTTAGAAATAAGTGACAATGAGAAAATCACAGCGATTAATAATTTTCTTGGGTTAGATCGCTTTCAGCTTCACAATACAAACATTGGAAAAAAGAAGGGCTATTCAAAGACATATAAAGCTTTTACGAGCAAAGTAAAATTTTCACCTGATTATATTGACAAAATGTGTGATTCCAAATACTTCAATTATTTCTACAGCAAAGAAGCGATTAATGCGGCAAGAAAGAAATGGAGCGAAAGGTAATGAAATCGTTACGCCTGAAACAAAGCCGCCCAACAAGGAGCTGCACTGGACGCTGATTCCGCTACGCTCCATCAGCGCCAGTGAGCTTGGCCGTTAGCAGTGTTAGGAAACATCTAGCACGCGCAATGAATAAATATGATAAGTACTTACTCCATATCAACCGACAAATCGAAATTAGATATTGAGATAATTCACGATTACTTATGTAATAAATCGTATTGGGGGCGGGGGCGTACAATTGAAGAAGTTAAAATTTCGATTGAAAACTCTACCTGTTTTGGTGTATATGATAAGAATGAAAACCTAGTAGGGTTTGCGCGTGTCATCACAGATGTATCAGTTTTAGCGTGGCTGCTAGATGTATTTATTTTAGAAGAGCATCGCCAACAAGGTTTAGGTAAACTCTTAGTTAAAACTGTTGTAGAACATCCAGATTTTAGTTTAGTGAATAAGTGGATGTTGGCAACAGACGATGCTCATACACTATATAAAAAATTTGGATTTAAAACTGTTACTGACCCACAGCAATACATGAGGAAAGTTCTGTGATCACACTGCTAACAAATCGTTAAAGACGGAAACCATTTTAAAAAGGTATCCAAATTTAAAATACTTCCGCTCAATTCAACTGAGTTTCTTGGCGTAAATAAGCCTCGATAAAAGGGTTAAGATTCCCATCCATGACATCGTTAATATCTGTGGTTTCTTGCTCTGTCCGTAAATCTTTAACCATTTGATAGGGATGAAAGACATAGTTACGGATTTGATTTCCCCAAGCAGCTTCTACCATGTCTCCTCGAATTTCGGCGATTTCTTTAGCTCTTTGTTCCTCTAAAATTACAAGTAACTTGGCTTTAAGTAAGGTAAGAGCTTTTTCTTTATTTTGCAGTTGCGATCGCTCCTCGGTGCAACGTACGGCTAAACCAGTAGGAATATGGACTATACGTACTGCAGTTTCTACTTTATTGACGTTTTGTCCCCCTTTTCCGCCAGCACGAGAAGTGGTAATTTCTAAATCTTTTTCGGGAATATCTACATTGATGCTTTCATCTCCCAAGTTTGGCATGACTTCAATACCAGCAAAACTGGTTTGTCGTTTGCCGTTGGCGTTAAAAGGAGATATTCTAACTAAGCGATGTGTACCTTTTTCCCCTTTGAGATAGCCATAAGCATAACGCCCTTCGATTTCAAGGGTAGCAGATTTGATCCCTGCTTCATCTCCTGGAGATTCTTCCGTGAGACGTACCTTATAACCTTGTTTTTCTCCCCAACGAGTGTACATTCGCAGTAACATTTCTGCCCAATCTTGAGCATCTGTACCACCTGCACCAGCATTGATGGTTAAGATTGCACCTTTAGTGTCGTAAGTACCAGCAAGAAGTCTTTGCAACTCCCAACGCTCTAATTCTTGTTCTAATTGTTGAAGATTATTCTGGGCTTCTGTTGCCAGAGATTCATCTGTTTCTAATTCTAGCAATTCTGCGATCGCTTTAGCATCTTCTAGAGAGTTTTTCCATTGATTATATTGTTCTAGATTTGACTTGAGGTCGTTCAGTTGCTGTAGAGTTTTTTGTGCTTGTTCTTGATTATCCCAGAACTCAGGTTGAGATGCTACTTGCTCTAAATCTTGGATTTTAGCATTGAGAGCAGGTAAGTCAAAGATAGTCCTGAGTTTTACCCAGGCGTAGAGAGACAGTTTCGATTTCCCGTTTTAATTCCGATACTTCCATTTTTTCTTTAGGAGTTATCTATTTTCCTTTATTTTAATCAATTGGGTGCGTTAAGTATTAAGAAATTGCGATCGCTGATTGTAAACAATAGAACCCTGGTGAAAACTCTATATCTGGTATATCTGAGTTTATCGATGGATAATCCTAGAAACTTTGATTGATTTAAGAAATCTAGTCATTTGCGACAGGTAAAATTTAGAACTAACATATTACTGAGTTTCAGGAGAGATACACTTTGAGATTAGTTGATGATCAACACCTCGCCCCTTTTAGAAAGTTATTAGATGAATATAATCAGTGTTTCTATGAAAGAGATATTGAAAGGCTACAAAATCTCTATGTTGCTGATGAAGACGTAATCTACTTTGATAACCATCAAGATTGTGATTCATATAATCTAACTGATCACATTCAGAAAGTGGCAAATTTCTTCAAAAGTGGTAATATAGTCCCTTTATCTTATGAAAACTTAGTTTTTTATCAGTTTGGACAAAGTGCCTGTATGTTAGTTAAATTTAGATACCTTGATCGACCTCAAGCTGGTATAAGAACTTCTTTTTTTCTAGAATGTCATGACACACAATGGAAAATTCGACATATTCATTACTCTTTCGATCCCAACGAAACTGGAATTTAACTATAGAAATAAGAAGATAACAAAATTTCCTCAAAATTTGAATCCAAATTCGAGACTGCTCCGTATTCAGCTTTGGTAGTAATTTCACATTGAACATTAAACATTGACAAATGGTAAATGATAAACGCTGATGTGGAAACAAAAACAAAAACCGATGAAGCAATTTTTGCAGCTTTCAAGGGAGGAGACAGTAATGCCCTAGGAACAATCTATGATCGCTATGGTTTATTAGTCTATCGTTTAATTTATCGAATGCTGAATAATTCTCAAGAGGCAGAAGATTTAACTCAAGAAATTTTTCTCAGTCTTCAAGAACGTCCTAACTACAATCCCCAACGGGGTTCTTTTTACACCTATTTAATGATGTTAACGCGATCGCGAACGATAGATCGTTTACGTGCTAAACGTTCTCAAGGAAAATTCTGGCAAGATCTGGGAAAAATCAAGGATTTGGTTGGCAGACACAATTCAGTCAATCCTATAGACAGTGTTTCCATCAAGGAGCGAGCTACTAAAGTCAGGCAGGCTCTAGAAAGCTTATCTTCTAACCAGCGTCAAATTTTAGAACTCTCTTACTACGAAGGATTAAGTCAATCAGAAATAGCCAAACGCCTTAATCTTCCTTTAGGAACAGTTAAAACCCATAGTCGCAGAGGATTACTTCAACTTAGAAAAAACTTACACAACTTAGTTAATTAGATTAGTTAATTAGATTAGTTAATTAGAGATGACTAACAATTCTGAGTCTCACAATTTAGAAGAACTTTTAGCTGGATATGTTTTGGGAAATCTAGATGAGACAGAACTAGCTTGGTTGAACGAGCAATTCACCGCTAATCCCCAATTAAGAGAAGAGGTTAAGCAACTAGAAGCAACTTTAACCTTGATGCCTTATGAGTTACCAGAAAATGTCCCAAAATCTGACTTACGTCAAGCAATTTTAGACAATGTCCAGGCTAAATATTCCCATAAACCGAGATTACCGCGTTTGAGCTGGATTATTGGTGCAGTGACAGCTTTTAGTACTCTCTGGTTGGGAATCAATAATTATGGTTTACGACAGCAACTTGCATCAGCTAATCAGCAGTTAGAACAGCATCAAGAATTGATTAGTTTATTACGTCAACCCAATAATCGTCTAGTCTCTTTCCAAGGATTAGAAGCATTACCTACAGCTTCAGGAAGTTTGTTTATTGCACCCCAAAAGCAGAAAGCAGTTTTGGCTTTACAGAATTTACCATCTTTATCGGGAAAGCAAGTGTACCGTTTGTGGGCAATATCCCCAGGAAAGAAAACTGGCTGCGCTAATTTTACGCCTGATCGAGAAGGAACAGTTCATCTGGAATTATCTAACGATGCTTTAAGTAATGCTAATTCCCTGTTAATAACCATTGAACCTGAAGCCAATACACTACAGCCAAAGGGCAATCCTATTATGAAAGGCTATTATTCACTATGAAAAAATATCCTCGCGTCGTAATTGTCGGTGCTGGTTTTGGGGGTTTACAAGCAGCCCAATCTCTTGCCAATACTGATGTAGAAGTAGTTTTAATCGATCGCAATAACTATCACACTTTTATCCCCCTACTGTATCAAGTTGCCACAGCACAATTATCTGCTGAGCAAGTAGCTGTTCCGATTCGCAAGTTTTTGCGGGGTTGTTCTAATGTAGGTTTTCTACAAGCTGAAGTTAGACAAATTGATTTTGTTGCCAAAGTTATTCAAACAGATGAGCAAACTCTTTCTTATGATTATCTAGTACTAGCTACTGGCAGTCGTAGTCAATTTTTTGGGGTTCAGGGAGCCAAAAATACAGCTTTTCCCTTAAAAAATCTCTCTCATGCTATCAATCTTCGTAATCATCTCTTGAATTGTTTTGAGCAAGGAGAAAGAGAATCAAATTATGAAAGACGCAAGCAATTATTAACTGTTGCCATTGTCGGTGGTGGAGCAACAGGAGTTGAGTTAGCAGGTGCATTAGTCGAATTAGTGAAGAATGCACTGCAAAAAGATTATCCCCGACTTAATCTTAAAGACATTACTCTTATCTTACTGCAATCTGGCGATCGCCTTTTCAGAGAATTTCCCAAGTCACTAGGAGAATATACGGCCAAAAAACTTCGTCGTTTGGGAGTTAAGGTAATGTTGCAATCTAGAGTTTGTCAAGTTTCTTCCGATGGTTTTGAACTTGATGATGGTACTTATTTTCCTGCTGCTACAGTAATTTGGGCAGTAGGAGTTGAGGGAGCAATTCCCAGAAGCTTTCCCTTTCTTCAGACAGAAATGCAAGGTAAGATTAGTGTCTTACCGACTCTTCAAGTTGTTGATTATCCAAAAGTTTTTGCTATTGGGGATTT
>JASJEK010000437.1 GCA_030064915.1 Xenococcaceae cyanobacterium MO_234.B1 | reverse complement strand
TCAGATTTTGTCGATGGTAAACGAGAACTAGATGTCACCGTCGAATTGCAAGATACCTTTGTCGAAACCCCCGAACAACTACGTCAACTAGCTATTTACAACGGTAGGGGTCAAAGAGTGCAACTAGCCGATGTTGCCGAAGTAGTAGAAACTACCGGCGCAGATGCTATCAACCATGTCGATTTGGAAAGGTCTATTACTCTAACTGCCAGTGTAGCAAGAGAAGCTCCTCTAGGTGCATTAATCGACCAAACCCAACAGCAAATTCTCGAACCCTTACGCCAAAACTTACCCCCTGGTGTGCGAGTGGAGTTAGCAGGATCGGCGGATGTTTTAGCTGAAACCTTATTCCAGTTAGGTTCTACTTTCCTGCTTTCTCTAGTAATTACCTATCTGCTGTTAGTTGCTTTGTATCGCTCTTTTATCTATCCGCTCTTAATTATGGCAACAGTACCCATGGGAATGACTGGTGCGCTGCTGAGTTTAGTTATTGCTAATTCAATCCCTGGTATGGTCGTTCCCCTAGATATGATTACAGGATTGGGTTTTGTCATACTCACGGGGATAGTAGTTAACAACGCCATTCTCCTGGTCGATCGCGCTTTACAACTCCAAGAAGAAGGTATGGAATACAATGCCTCTCTCTATTATGCTGTAAGCGATCGCCTGCGTCCCATTTTCATGTCTGCCGGAACTAGTGTACTGGGTATGTTACCCCTCGCTATCCTTCCAGGGAAAGGCGCAGAACTCTATCAGGGTTTAGGTATTGCTTTAACAGGTGGTTTAGCTCTCTCTACTTTTTTAACTCCCACAGTAATTCCTGCTTTGATGGGATTGTTAAAGGATTTTCAACCCTCAAGAAGCAAGAAAGAGCAAGAGCGTCAAAAGCAACAATTGGTGCAAAGTTAAAGTGCGAGCGGGAATTCCCGCCCCGTTCAGGGGGCAGGCCCTCCGTTTATGACGGACGTGGCGGTGTAACGCTGACCGATCTATTTTGGTTACAATCAATAAATTACATAATAAGATTGTGTAACTCTCCCGGATGAAAGCGAGAGCAATAAGTTTTTGGTCATAGGCGGAAGTTTTTAATATTTTAATTCCTCTTCTTCTGTCTCATGTCTCAGTGGCATCTTACACTTCTATGACATTATTAGGTGTATTGGCAAAAGCTAAACTGGAATCTAAGTCAAGAAAACCATCTTCACTCAAAATTCCTCCTCCATTTCCAGTGAGCGCTTCATTCCCAACAACCAGACTTCTTATAAGCTTGACACTACCTCCTGAATTAGCAATACCACCACCATTTACTTCAGCACTATTAGAGGAAATGAGGCTATTCTTGACCTTGAGATTGCCATCGGCAGCTACTCCGGCACCGCCACCATTATTCTGAGCTTGATTGTTATTGACAAAGCTATTGATAATTTTGACATTACCAGCATTAACAAAAAATCCTGCACCGTCAACCGCTTGATTGCCAAGTATGGCAGTGTTTTTGACAACAGTTGTGGTTTGAGGAGTACCATTGCCGAAACCACCAGCCGGACCCACTGTATTAGTATTATAGCTAATCAAACTACCTGTTATGTCAGCTTGGCTACCACGATTATCAATACCAGCACCGCCACCGCCTGTTACCTGGTTATGGGAAATAATGCTGTGGTGAACATCTAATTCCCCGAAGTTAGTTATACCACCACCGAAAGCATTAGATAGATTATGGGAAATTAAGCTATGGTCTATGGTTAAGTTACCAGTATCGCTATTTCTAATTGCTCCACCACCATCTGTGGGGTTTTGACTGGTGTTTTGATTATTGACGATTTTGCTCTGAGAAATTGTCAGATTTTCAGAGTTAGCGATCGCGCCTCCCCCTTCACTAGAATTACCTTCAGTCAGGGTTAATTTATCAATAACTACTTTCACCTGATTTTCAGCATCAAAATCATCAATTGAAAAGATGCGAGAGGTATTATTCCCACTGATAGTAAGATCATCAGCACTCAGCAATCCATGAATCCGCACACTGTCGCTGATTTGTAACTCACCACCAGTTAGGGTGATTTTTTGACCGCTTAATTCTGGATTAAATCGAATTGTATCAGTGCCAGGAGTCGCATTTGCGTCTTCAATAGCTTGTCTTAGGGAACCCGGACCATGATCGTCGGTGTTATCAACTATGAAAGTAGTCATTTGACTATTGAACTCACCAACTGTTAAGATTTCAAATTTATTGGTTGTTTCGCCAGCCAATAATATGTCTATTTGAGCATCTAGAACCAATATTTCCTTATCTTGGGTAGTTGCTGTAGTAGTAAAAGCATCATCTCCAACATCTAACTTTTCAACTATTTCAGCAGACTCCCAATTATCATGACTCTGTAAATTAAATACTTGATTTGATGATAAGTCGTTAAATTTATTGGTAATGACAATTAACTCATCTTTATCTGCTAAGAGTAAACCATCGGCGTTAACCAAAGTTGGCTCGAGCTGAACTTGAGTAAACTGTTCTGGATTATCCAATGGCACTTTATACAGCAACCCATCATTGAAGTCAGAAACTATCAAAAAATTATGGGGGTGAACGACAATTCCGTTGAGATTAAATCCTTCACCTGCAAACTGATCGTTTTCTAGAAGTATCGAGGGGTTTCCTTCTGGATCGACTTTGTAGATGATGGGTGAAAAACTATCAGTAATGTAGGCGTTCCCCTTGTCGTCAACATCAATATCATTAGCAAAGTGAGGTTCTCCTGGACGTAGACTGCTCAAATCCACATAGTCAACTAGTTCGCCTGTAGACAGCTCGAAAATGCCCAGAGCAGCTAATTGGTTCTCTGTTTCAGTACTAGAGTTAATACTGACACCGAGATCTGAATTAGCGACATAAAGTCGATTGCGTTCTTCATCGATGGCAAGACCTCCAGTAGATATGAGGCGCTCGTCTTCAACAAAAGGAGTTACACTGCCATCTTCGTTAGTGGTGAAGATAGTTCCTTCTGTTATAGAACTGAGAAGAAATTGTTCTGTCTTGGGGTTGTACTCTACTGACTCAGGAAAAAGATTATCCCGAAAAACAGAGATCGAATTAAAACTGGTTTTATCTACTAAATTTACGTTTAAATTTACGTTATTTGACTTACTCATGTTTTGGTCTTGATCTTTATTAGTTTGTGTCTATCAATGAAGCAAACAGACTACATTTTCGAGTCGCTACATTCGTGAAACTCGCTGGCTCTGAGATATGCCATCGACAACTGCTTTAGAAACTAAAGTAGCCTCGGTAGCACCTTTGGCAATAGTGATGTTAAAGCCGACGGATACGTCCAGGGTAAGCTCATCTTAAAGTGTATAAATAGTACTTGACTAAAGTAAAGTGATGGTAACCGTTCACTCCCCCCCTCACAAGGGTAGGTTTTTTACAACCCCTATTCCGCACTTCACTTTGTAGCTTACTATTGCGAGTGCGGTAATAATAATAATTTCTTTTGTTCTTACACTTGTTTTCCCAACAAGGTTGTTCTAGCGATCAATCATCATGATGATAGTTTGGGAGAGAGCGATCGCCGAAGCTAATCCCTAAACATTTCTGAATATCAGGATGGGCAAAATATTTAACTGGAAGGGTTGTAAGTTGGGCGCTCTAGTAAAAGTGTTACCCTAGCTTAAACCATGCCATTTTAGGAAAGATGTGAAGCTATGGACTTAACTCAGAGGGAAAAGCTGTCGGGGAAAACCCAAATTAGTTATGGGGTGGGAGAGCTAGCAGGAGCCATTCCAGGAAACATTCAAGTTTTCTTCCTCTTATTTTTTCTGACGAATATAGCAGGGCTCAATCCGACCCAAGCAGGGATGATTTTGTTGTTAGGGAAAGCTTGGGATGCCCTCAACGATCCACTGATTGGTTGGCTGAGTGATCGGACTCGTTCGACTCTCGGTCGGCGCTATCCCTGGATGATTTATGGGGGGGTACCCTTGGGGCTTGGCTTTTGTTTGCAGTGGCTGGTGTTGCCGACAACGAATCAGTGGGTAATGTTTGCCTACTACACCACGATGGCCCTTCTGTTTTATACTGCCTTTACAGCGGTGCTGCTACCGTTTAATGCCCTGGCAGCGGAACTGACTTCAGGGTATAACGAACGAACTAGTCTAATCAGCTTTAAGTCGGGCTTCAGTATTGGTGGGAGTATCTTTTCGTTAATCGTAGCTCAAGTAATTTTTAAGCTGGTTTCATCCCCATCAAAGCAGTATTTCTGCCTGGGGTTAATCGGTGGAGGACTAGCAACTTTAGCAGTATATGTATCGATTTGGGGAACCTATAGGCACTACCAATTAGTTCAAACACAGAAGTCTCAAATTGAACGTCCGCCCCCTGCGAAAATGGGGCAACAGTTGAAAATCGCCCTAAGTAATCGTCCGTTTCTGTATCTTATGGGCATTTATCTTGGCTCCTGGTTGGGAGTACAGGTAACGGCAGCTATCTTGCCCTATTTTGTGATCAATTGGATGAAGCTGCCAGAATACCACTTTACCCAGATGGCGCTTGCAGTTCAGGGAACGGCTTTGAGTATGATGTTTATTTGGACAGCTCTGAGTCGCCGAGTGGGAAAAAAAGCCATCTATAGTATGGGAATTCCCATGACCATTGTCGCCTCAGTGGGGCTGTTTATGTTACAACCAGGACAAATAGGTTGGATGTATTTTTGGGCAGTAATGGCGGGCATTGGAATTGCCACTGCTTACCTCGTACCTTGGTCCATGCTGCCAGACGTAGTAGATCTAGACGAACTGAAGACGGGACAACGGCGAGAGGGCATTTATTATGGTTGCATGGTACAGCTCCAAAAATTTAGTGTAGCTATGGCACTGTTTCTAGTAGGTAAAATACTAGATTGGGCGGGATTTATCTCAACGGTAGGGGGACAAACCCCTCCTATTCAACCGGATTCGGCACTGTGGGCAATCCGCCTGATTATTGGACCGGTAACGATTTTGAGTTTAGTTGTCGGTTTGATATTGAGTTATTTTTATCCGATTTCTCGGGCTGTCCATGGGGAAATTGTCTTAAAACTCAACCAGCGCCAAAACAGTGGGAGTGAGTAAAGGTATGTCTTCTTATTCAATTTATCTTTCCCCTTTCCCCTGACTTCTGTAAGAGGTCTAATGCTTTGGAGAGCTCAAATTGAATTCAGAATTCTGAATTCATAGGGGGAAGGTGACTCCAACGGGAATGCCAGAACCATGCCCCCAGTCCCACTACCCCATTAGACAGGCAGGCTGCTGCAAAAATGCCGGAAATGCCAAACAACCAGCTACCCAGATAGGCCAAAGGGACATAGAGGAGCAGCAGTCGGGAGAGGGACATACCCAAAGCTGGCAGGGTTTGACCCAAGGCATTGAAAGCCGAACTAGCGGTGAAAACAATGCCTAAAGCTCCGTAACTGATAGGCACGAGGGTCAAATAGACAGTGGCGCTGGCTACTACTCCTGGGTCACTGTCAAACCAGACGGCAATTTTAGGTGCAGCGCGATGGGGAAACTTTGACTTTTAATGGTATCGTTCATCGCAACAGGGAAACAATAATTGTTGAGTTAGAACCAACTGAACCCAGTGAAGAAGTTGACCAACGGTCCGTGCCGTCTCCGTCGTT
>JASJEK010000436.1 GCA_030064915.1 Xenococcaceae cyanobacterium MO_234.B1 | reverse complement strand
ACTGTCATTCTCAGAGCCCTCATGGAAGTCGTTCTAGCTGAGTCAAAACTAGATGAGTTATTTGAGCAGACGGCACAAACAGGTTATACCAGAGAGCTACTCTTCTCCACTTTAGTTAAGATGATGACTCAGGTCGTTTGTAGTGTGCGGAGCGAGCATTGGAGCAGTCTACAAAGCAATGTCAGAGGAAATTGGCGTATCAAAAAGCGCCGTTTATGATCAACTCAATCGCTTAGAACCAAATGTCAGTAAAGCTTTAGTTACATCCACTGCTCTGGAACTGACCAAGATTATTCATCAATTAGGGGTAGAACTCCCAGTACTCTTACCAAGATATCGAGTTAAAATACTTGATGGCAATGGTCTCGGAGCTACAGAGCATCGTCTGTCAGTGCTACGAAACACCCGAGCCGGACCTCTACCGGGAAAATCGAAGGTGGTGCTTGACCCCCAACTCGGTTTAGCGATTGATCTATTTCCCTGTGAAGATGGTCACGTCCAAGAACGTTCTCTGTTGCCCGAAGTAATCTTAAGCATCGAAGCCTCTGACCTAATTATTGCTGACCGCAATTTCTGTACCATCGGATTCTTATTTGGTGTTCATCAACAACAAGCTGCTTTCATCATTCGCCAACATCAAAACTTGCCCCTTCAAGAGCTCGATGAACTAGTAGCAGTCGGGCGGACTGAAGGAGGAGAGCTGTTTCAGCAGACAGTTGTGGTTTCTGATGACGGGCAAGATTTATACTGCCGCCGAATACTAGTCAAATTAGAGCAGCCAACTCGGGATGGCGAGACAGAAATCGCAGTTTTGACCAATTTACCCCAACATGGATGCGTCTTACAATCTCTTTTCTTGTTTGAAGGAAGTGCTGGCTAGTGTTCATGGTAGCGACTGCGTAGGATTAACTGTCCTATTACTACTTGGCCGATGAACTCGAAGGTACTTATCGAGGCATGATGATCGCCTTGCCCTCAGAAGAATGGTCCAACTTGGCTCCCACTAGCCTAAGCCAGTTATCTTCTCTGCTACAAGACTGTGCAGCTCAGGTGAATCTAGACGCTTTTACTTCAACTAAGAGAAAACCCAAAAAGAAAAAGCCTAAACCGCCTTACGACCCAGCTCATCCTCACGTTTCCACGGCTCGATTGCTCGCTCAGAAAAAGAAGTCGAGAGCTTCACCCTCATTAACCAACACTTAAAGTCGAGATTTACTTTGTCAGCAATTCTCGCGAATTGATACTCCCTTTGATTCCATCATTTTACGACGGTTCCGAGTCTGAAGAGGCTTAAGTTTCCTGCTGTCAAAAAACAATTAGTTCGCGATTATTTGTTGAGAACTAATTGTTTTCTGGAACTTTCCCTTCTCTGTCTAGCTCCAGTTGATATAAATTATTAATAGTTTGATTCAGCTTACTGAGATAAGTCTCGATTATTGAGAATCACTACCTTTAGCTTACACCACCTTGACTGGGCTGGGTAATGAACTAGAGTAAGAAAATTTAAAACTGTATGCCATACAGAAAAGTATGGCGTCAATAAAGGCTGAAATTGTAAAATCAAAATCAACTTCTAAAAAAAACAGAAGAATTAGAATGAGTCAAACTCTTTTACAAGAACTTAGTAATAGCGATAACGACAAGCTGGATAAACTTTCCACTTTAGTAGACCTGCTGCACTACAGAGCGCTACACCAGCCCGAGCAAACTGCTTATACTTTTCTGCCAGACGGAGAAACCGAATCAGATAGCCTGACTTATCAGGAATTGGACCAGCAGGCGCGGGCGATCGCCGCTTCTCTCCAGTACTTCGATGCCTCTAGCGAACGCGCCTTGCTTCTGTATCCGCCAGGTCTAGAGTTCATTGCCGCCTTCTTCGGCTGTTTGTATGCCGGGGTTGTAGCTGTTCCCGCTTATCCGCCTCGGCGCAATCAGAATCTGTTCAGGCTGCTCTCTATTGTGGCTTCTTCCCAGGCCAAGATGGTTCTTACCACTACATCAGAGTTGGCTAACATAGAGAGTCGATTGGCCGAGAATCCAGAATTGGCTGGGTTGCACTGGCTGGCCACCGATAACCTGAAGAGCGACCAAGCGGCAAGCTGGCAGGAACTGGCTTTGTGCGGGGACACCCTGGCTTTTCTCCAGTACACTTCCGGTTCTACGGGGACGCCGAAGGGGGTAATGGTCAGTCATGGCAATTTGCTGCACAATGAGCGACTGATCGAGATGGGGTTCGGGCATACAGCAGATACTCTTGTTGTCGGTTGGTTGCCCTTATTCCATGACATGGGGCTAATTGGGAATGTGTTACAGCCCCTGTATTTGGGTAGGCCGTCCATTCTCATGTCACCAGTGGCTTTTCTCCAGAAGCCTTGGCGCTGGCTGCAAGCCATTGACCGCTACAAGGCTACTACTAGCGGCGGTCCGAATTTTGCTTATGACCTGTGCGTTGAAAAGATTACGACCCAACAGCTCTCTGGTCTTAACTTGAGCAGCTGGTCAGTCGCTTTCAACGGAGCTGAACCAGTCCGTGCCGAGACACTGGAGCGGTTTGCTCGCCATTTCGCCCCTTGTGGTTTCCGCGCGAGAGCATTTTACCCCTGCTACGGGATGGCGGAAACGACTTTATTCGTGTCCGGGGGTTTGAAATCAGCTCCCCCGGTTCTGCGCCAGGTCGAGAGAGCAGCCCTCGAGCCAAACCGGGTGGTGGCAGCTGCTGAGAACCAAGCCGATTCCCGAACCATCGTGGGCTGTGGCCTGGCATTTTTCGACAAAATCGTGATCGTTAACCCCGAATCCCACACCCGGTGCCGGGCAGAGCGAGTGGGGGAGATTTGGGTGTCGGGTCTGAGTGTGACTCAGGGCTATTGGAATCAACCGGAGTTGACCGAACAGACTTTCAAGGCCTATCTAGCTGATACCGGTGAGGGTCCGTTTCTGCGCACCGGCGATCTAGGATTTATAGAGGATGGCGAGTTGTTCATTACAGGACGAATCAAGGAGCTGATTATCATCCGGGGTCGCAACTATTATCCTCAAGATATTGAATTAACTGTCGAAAACAGCCATCGGGCTCTCAGAAGTCATTGTAGTGCTGCATTTTCTGTAGAAAGGTCAGGAGAAGAGGGTTTAGTAGTTGCTTGTGAGGTGAAACGAACTTACCTACGCAAACTGAATGTTGCTGAGATTGCCAGGACAATTCGGCGGGCTGTATCAGAAGAGTTTGAACTCCAAGTCCACAGTGTCTTACTGCTGAAGACCAATAGCCTACTGAAGACTTCGAGCGGCAAGATCCAACGGCGGGCATGTCGCAGTGCGTTTTTGAACGGAACCCTCAATGTGGTGGGTTGCGATGAGTTGGAGCCCTCAAAACAAAGCGGTTTCCAGACAGTGGTCGATGTAAGGGAAACAACTTCTAGTTCTGAATTACAACTCGTAGATTCTCATCTATCAGGTCTAGGGAGAGCACCCGACAAAATAACTGAGAGTGATATACAAGATTGGCTTCAAGCCCGGCTAGCTCATTATTTACAGGTGTCTCCCCATCAAGTTGATGTGGATGAACCGCTGGCTTCTTACGGATTAGATTCTTCCGTAGCTATTACAGTGACTGAGGAGTTAGAGAAGTTGCTCGGATGTGAGTTAGATCCAGCCTTTCTGTTCTGGGAATATCCCACAATCGAGGAGATGGCTAGTTACCTATCCACCCCTGAGGTGTTGGGCACGGCATCTCATCAGAGCTTGTTAGCAGTTAGGTGAAATTGAAAACCGAGTCGAGGAGAGCTACTATGTCTTCTGCCATGTCGCCAAAATTATCACAGGTTAAATGGAATCCGTACAGTCCCGAGTTTCGGACTAATCCCTACCCCACCTATCATCTTCTTCGAGAGCGAGAGCCCGTTCATTGGAGCCGAGTTGGAGGGTTGTGGTTTCTTACCCGCTACGCCGACGTTAAGCGAGTACTACGCGATCGCCGCGTGAAGGTCACAAATAAATCCGATCAACTCCATAGCAAAGAACCCTACCTTGAACCTGGCCAAACTGTTGGCGATCTAGTCCAGATGAGTTCTCAATTCCTGATCTACATGGATCCGCACGCTCATACTCGATTGAAAAATTTGTTGGGTAAAGGATTTCACCCCCAAGTGGTGGAGGGATTACGCCCTCGGATTCAGAAGATTGTTAATTATTTTCTTCAGCAAGTAGTTCATCTAAAACCTTTCTGCGGTTGGAGAATTTAGCCTTGGTAGCGGAATTGTTGTCATGGAGAAAAAACTTTGTTCTGCGAGGTTAACATCTCTACCGTTAACTTTTACACCAACGAACTCATTGGTTTGTTGAAAATGCTATAGGAAGTACTTGTGATGAAACTTGATGAAACGAGACGATCTCCAGAACCAATAGCCATTGTGGGCATGGCCTGTCGTATGCCAGGAGCTGCTAACCCAACCGAGTTCTGGCATCTATTGTGTGAAGGTCAAGATCGAATTTCTTGCCTCTCCCCAGAGCGCTGGTCCCTAGTTCGTCCGCACCTTTCTGCTCAGGAACTAGAGAAAATTAGCAGTGAATCTCCGCCATGCTGGGGGGGATTTCTCAGTCAGGTCGAGCGGTTCGATGCAGAGTTTTTCGGGATTTCACCCCGTGAAGCGACTAGCATGGAACCACAGCATCGGTTGTTGCTGGAGGTAGCCTGGGAAGCTATGGAAGATGCTGCTCTCACGCCTGAGGGATTGGCAAAAACTCAGACAGGTGTTTTCCTGGGATTAACCAACCATGATTATGCTCCACTAGCGTGGAATTATCATTCCTCAGACGATCCGTATTTAACAACAGGGACTAACCAAAGCATTGCTGCTAGTCGAATTTCTTATTTATTGAACTTATCAGGACCTTGTGTTGTTGTTGATACTGCCTGCTCCTCCTCATTGGTAGCCATTCACATGGCATGTCAGAGCATACGAGCGGGAGAGTCAACCATGGCATTTGCCGGAGGGGTTAACCTGACGCTGGAACCTAATGTTACGTTTAATCTGGCTTCAGGGGGTTTTCAGGCATCAGATGGACGCTGCAAGACCTTTGATAGTCGCGCTGACGGATATGTTCGCGGTGAGGGTGCGGGTGTAATCCTACTGAAGCCTCTTGCTCGGGCATTAGCTGATGGGGATCCGATCTATGCCTCGATCTTAGGAAGTGCGGTTAATCATGATGGCCGTACCCAGGGCATAACGGCTCCCAAACCGTCAGCTCAGGAAGCCGTTTTGCGGCAAGCCTACAAACAAGCGGGAATCTCCCCAAGCCAGGTCCAATACGTGGAGGCGCACGGGACAGGTACCAGCTTAGGCGATCCGATTGAGTTAAAAACTTTAGGCAAAGTCCTTAAAGAGGGGCGGAACTCTCAAAATTGCTGTCTGGTTGGTGCTGTAAAAACGAATATCGGTCATCTTGAGTCCGCTGCAGGAATAGCTGGACTGATTAAGGTTGCTTTATCTCTACAGCATCGTCAAATACCTCCCAATCTACATTTTCAAGAACCTAATCCTTACATTCCTTTTGACAAGTTACCTGTAAAGATCCCACAAACCCTAACAGAGTGGCCAAGCT
>JASJEK010000095.1 GCA_030064915.1 Xenococcaceae cyanobacterium MO_234.B1 | reverse complement strand
AGGCGGTCGGGCAGATCGTCTCAGAAAATGTCTGTGGACTGGATGCGACGGGGAGTATCGGTCACGATATTCTAGTTGGCACAGGACGAAGCAGAAAACTAGCATCGTGAGGTGTTAGAATCCCCCGCAAAGCGCGGTGGGAGTATGTCAATCCATAGGTTGCTCTTTGAGCGATCGCTTTACTATGACTTTTCTTTACTATGACTTTTCAAGCCAGAACATGTCACTAACATATTATAACAGGTTATAATTAAAGGAAACAATTTGAGAAGCATCTGATGAACTTCAACGTCTATCTAGAAGATGAAATAGGTAAAAAATTGGAAGCAATTTCTAAAAAAGAGAATGTTAGTCGTAATGCTCTCATTAGACAAGCAGTTAAATTACTAATTGATTCTAAAAAGCGGTCTCAATGGTCAGAGGATATTTTGAATTGGAATGGTATCAAAGAAGAAATATCTTTTGAGTCTTATCGTAATGAATTAATCCCTCCTGCTGAAAAAGAACTCTTTTGATGCTTTATTTACTTGATACTTGCGTAATTAGTGATTTTGTTAAAGGAGATATTAATACCATAACTGCGATTAAAGCACATTCTCCCGATGAACTTGCCGTTTCTGCCATCACAATTATGGAAATAGAGTACGGTTTAAAACTTAATCCTAGTAAAGCAAAAAAGATTAGACCAATTATTAATTCGCTTCTAGAACAAATTACTACGGTCAATTTTTCTATCAAAGAAGCGCAAATAGCAGCTTTAATTCGTCAAGAGTTAAAAGCAAAAGGTCAACCTATTGGTGCTTATGATTTACTCATTGGTGCTACAGCCATAGCTAATGATTTGACTATAATTACTGCCAATACCCAAGAATTTGAGCGAATTAACCAGATATCTTGGAAAAATTGGCGGTTATGAGGTCATTGATCCCAAACTAAATGAGTAACAGCTTATTTTACGTCAGTGTTGCTATTTTGCCCTTGTTTCCCGCTTTAGGAATAGTGGGTTTGCTGTGGGTAATGATTTCTAGTTTGCCCTTGCATTTACCCCAAGTAATTAGTAGTAAAATCAACTGGGGTTGGGGAATTCTCGCTGTTTGGTTAGGGATCAATTCTTATTTTGCTGCTCAACCAAGGGAAGCATGGTTGGGGGTGGCTAATTTTGTGCCTTTTTTCGGCTTATTTGTCGGTATTAGTCCTTTATTAGACTCGGTTAATAAATTAAGAAGACTAGCTTGGTGTTTAGTAATTCCTTCTTTTCCTGTCGTCGTTTTAGGTTTAGGGCAATTATGGCTCAATTGGAACAGTCCCCCCCTAGTAAAAACTATTTTGGGATGGGAATTAATTCCCCAAGGTGTTCCAGAAGGTAGAATGTCCTCAGTATTTATCTATGTTAACTTTCTTGCTGTTTATCTTGCGATCGCATTTATCCTCAGTTTAGGTCTCTGGCTTGATAGTTGGCAAGAAAAAACTAACCTAAAATGGCGATTACTTTTACTAACTACGATTATTTTTGCCGATAGTATGGGGTTAGCATTAACTAGTTCCCGCAATGCTTGGGGAATTGCTTTTGTCGGCTTTATGGTGTTCGCTCTTTACCTGGGATGGAATTGGTTAGTTTATGGGGTAATTGGTGCAGGAATTAGTGTTTTTTGGGCTTCTTTTGCTCCAAAACTAGGACAAGAATGGATTAGAACTATTGTTCCTGAATTTATTTGGGGTAGATTATCAGATCAAATGTACCCAGACCGCCCCCTAGAAACTTTGCGGATCACTCAATGGCAATTTTGCTGGGAGAAAATACAAGAGAAACCGGTTATGGGTTGGGGTTTACGGAATTTTACTCCCTTATATCAGGAAAAAACTAATTTCTGGTTTGGACATCCCCACAATTTATTTCTGATGTTAGGGATGGAGATAGGGATTATTGCAACTATCTTATTGTGCTTGATTGTTGGTGGGATTATGGTAAATGCAATACATTGTATCTCTTTACAAAAACACGAAGGTGACTTCTACGCGCCTCCCTTGCAGCAAGATCGCCTAATCATTTTCACTTACATAATGGCTTTCGGTAGCTGTGTGCTGTTTAACTCACTAGATGTCACTATTTTTGACCTCCGAGTTAATACTATTAGTTGGATTTTATTAGCTGGAATTCATGGTATAAATTCATGGTATAAGTAGTAAAAAAAGTTCTTTCAATTAAAATCACCAGCAATTAAAATCACCAGAAGTAACCTTGTGTAACTGTAGTTTGGTGTTTTTGAGGATCGTATTTTATCAGATATTCTCTGGCGATCGCATCTTGATTACGGAGAATATCTATTTCGTCTTTTCCTATTTCTGTATCGGTAGATAATAGTATTACTTGATGGGAAGCAGAGGGAAAATAACGCTCGATTAAATTGGTACGATGGGAAGAATCTAATCTTCCCAGAGGAGTGTCAATAGCAACGGGTAAGTTTTTACCTGATACTCTAGCTAAACCCCAAAGAAATGCGATCGCAAGTAGCTGTTTTTCTCCTGCGGATAGTCTTTGTTTTGGTAACAACATTCCTTGAGGATCGTAGAGGGATAAACGATAGGTTTCAGTTTCAATAGCGACGCGATGCACTAAGTCAGATTTGTACAAGAGATAGCGGAAGCATTCTGTTACTTCATTTTCTAGTTTATTGAGTTTTTTAAGAGTTAATTTTTCTCGAAATAGTTTTAGTGTTTCTTGAACTCTGGCAACAGAATTAATAATATGTTCATCATTAACGCGATCAATGGCTTGCTCACTACACTGTCTAAGTGTTCTTTTTAGTTCTTGTTCTGCAAGATTAATTTCTTTGCTTAAAGTGTCGATCCTATTGTTTTCTGCATTATAAGCTGCTTGACATTTATTAACTTCTTTTTGTGCTTCTTGGACTGCATCATCTAATTTCTGATAGGCTTCAGGAGATGCTGCTAAATTAAGTTGCTTTTCTACATTATCTATTGCTATTTCTATTTGTTTTAGTTTAGCTACACTGTCTATAGCTAATTTTTGCTGGAAGGGTAAACGCTCTTGTTGGAAACCAATTAATTTCTGTAATTCTTCTTCACTAATATCTAGATAATTATCTTGCTGAGACTGGAGTGAATTAACTAAAGTTTGGTTTTCTTGCTCAATAAAAGATTTAACTTTAGTTAATACATTGTCTGATAAAGCTTCTTGCTGTAAGTAGTTTAATAACTTATTATCTCTATCTTCAATAATATCTTGTGCTTGTTGCAGCTTCTTAGTTTTAATTTCTTGCTTCCCTTGAGTTATAGCATTAGATAATAAATCTTTAATCAACATCAAAGGTAAACTAGTTTCTGCTACTTTTGTTAAATCTGCTTGATGTGTTTCTTTTGTTTCATTAAGTAGCTTTATTTTATCTTGTAGCTTATTTCTTTCCGAAGCAATTTTTCCACCTTCATTACGGAATTTATCGTAAGCGCGGGTTAGTTGCTTCTGTGCTTTTTGTAATTCCTGTTGCAAAGTAGCTAGATTATTCTTTGCTTCATCTTGCTCTTGATTTTTTTGAACAATCTTAATTTCAATTTCTTCTAAAGTTTCTAACTGAGTCTTACTAGCTAGAGATTTTTGTTTGCGACTAACTAGCACATCTAAATCAACAGATAGTCTTTCTGCTAACTCCAAACCCAATAAACTATTAATTGCATCTATTACCGAGGGAGGAGGAGTTTCTAATTCTGCTAACTCCTTTACTTGTTCTCCATCAAATAAAAATAAATTAGAAATACCCAAAGGTAAAATATCTTCTATATACTCATCCCAATTTGCCTCTAAAGTAGAATCATAGCCATCTTGTCTCAATACAGAAAGGCTATCTTTTCCATCTTCAGGATTTTTATTCCAAGCACGTCTGATAGTGAAAGTTTGCCAATGATTTTCATAAATTTGCTCAAAAGATAATTCAATTTTGGTATTTTCAGTAAGAGGTGTTTGGTTGTTTACACACTGATTGAGAAAATCTTTGTAACTTAAATTTCCTCTATTAGAACATTTAGCTCTATTGCCATATAATGCTAAACGAATTGCATCCATTAAGGTAGTTTTTCCCCCTCCATTCATGCCTCCAAAAAGGATAATGGGGTGAATATCGCCGTTGTTTTCTGGACGGAGATTTATTATATTTTTGCCTAAGTACGCTCCAAAGTTTTCTAATACTAATTCTGTGAAGATCATTTGTTTATTAAATAAAATCAAACTTAGCTCAACCTACCATTATTTATAGTCTGCGTAGGCAGACTTGGTTTGTCTTGTCTAGCAACAGATTTTAATCTGTGAATATTGTCTATTATCATTGAGTCTATTATCATTGAGCGAATAGAATTCACTGCTATAAAGACAAAATCAAATTTTATTTCATCATTGGGGGAATAGAATTCACTGCTATACAAGCAAAATCCGCCTACGCGGATTATTTATTATTCAATTCCCATTGAGTAATTATGTTTTTTTGTGCATGATGTTGTTTTTGATTTCTAATATAGTTGGAAACTCGATCTATTTCTTCATGACTTACTGTAAAAGCACCATAACTACCCTGCCATTTAAAGAATTTATCTGGTTGAATTTCATGGGTGATAAAATGGGAAGAACTACCTTTAACTTGTTTAATTAAATAAGATATGTCTATAGTGGGCGGAAAGCCTGTTAATAAATGTATATGATCCTCAATTCCTCCAATAGCTATTACTGTACATTTTAATTTTTGACATTCATTAATAATAGCAGCATAAAGCTTTTGTTCAATTTCTTGAATAATTAAAGGTAATCTATCCCATGTCGCCCAAACAAAATGCACATATAGTTGAGTATAATTACTTCTCATAATATAATTTTTTGCTTAGATATTAACCCGCATAGGCGGGTTTTGTTTTTATAGACGCGATTTACAATCGCCTAGTATTATAGATTAGATTAATTTCAGATTTGGCGAATATAATTCGCTACTACACATACCAAGTATGCCTACGCAGACCATTATTAATTTAACCGCCAAACTTAATACTTCCCCAGGTTTCTTGTTTAGCTGATTCCTCTTTCTTGTTGTTTAAGGCTGCAATTTCTGCTTTTACTTTGGCTACATCTTTGTTATTAGCAGCATTTTGCAAATCTCTTTTTTGATGAGCGTTAGCAATAGCTTCTTCTTTATTACGAGAGCTAGTTTCAAAACATTTTTCTAAACCTTGATATATACCACGACGATGGGATTTAATCTGATATTGTCTCTCTGTATCTAACAGTCTTGTCATCAATTCAAAATACATTTCATCTTCACCACATATTTCTTTTAAGGTTTCCCATTCATCATTACCAATGATTTTATTGTCATCAGCAATAGCACGAGGATCGTTAAAAGTTTCTCCCGTGACTTCCTGATAGATGCGAGGCAAACTATCATCAAATTCATGTTTCTCTTCTAGCCAAATACGACGTATTTCGCTTAACTCTTCTGTAGTAATAAGGGTGATGTCTTTAAATTCTTCTGGTGCAGTTTCTCTAACTTGGACTTGTGCTTCTAAAACCTTTCTTAACCAATGTTCTCGCCATTCTTTAGTATAAGGCCCTGGTATAGGTTCGATAGAAGTTTTTCCCTCTCCTACATTTCTTTCAAATAGTTGTACGTTTCCGTGAATGCGTCGGAAATCTCTGCGATCGCGATCGTTTTTGATATCTAATTCATTACGGATATCTAATAAAGGTTGTAACCACTCTTTCTCTTCGTCATTTTGAATCATTGCCTCCATTGATTTATCCTTATTCACCAAGGTGCAAACCCAACAACCAAAACGGGAATCACCACAGCTAGGAGTTGATGTATCTACAACAAGAGGGCATTCATTATCTGCTGTTGCACCACGATACATGGCAAATAAGTCTTTGTTATTTCCTCCCCAGGGGTTATCCCATTGCATTAAGTACATCCATACTTCATCCGTTATCCAATCTTCTATAGGGACATAAATAAATGAGTTAGGACGATTAGGATTAGTATTTAAGCGATCGCGTACTCGCCATTCTCTATGTTTAGCCATATTAGCTGCCCGTCTAGCACTTTCTGCTTTACGAGTTCCTAAAACTAAAATCACTTCACCACTTTTTCTAATAACTTGGCGTATAAAAGAATCTGCTGGCATAATTTTTAATCTTTCAGTACACCATCTAAAGCGATTGCGGGGGGCTGGATATCCTTTACCAATTAAACAAGTCCAAAACCGATATTTTACTTCTGGAAATGTTAGATGGGTTTTTATTGGCATCTGTTGCTTTGTAGCTGCTAGTTCCATATTTTTTAGGGAACTATTTACCCAAGCTGTAACTATTGGGTTTTCCACTAAGGTATCGTTACTAATTACATGAATGGTTTTATGTCGCTTCTCTACAGAAAGTTCTGCGATCGCATTCCAGATTAACTGTAAAACACAAGTACTGTCTTTTCCGCCACTCCAACCTACGACAAAGGGAATATCATCTTGGCAATATAATTCTTGAATCTCTTTAGTAAGGCTTTCTATGTCTTCAATTAAGTCTTGAGGAGTACGCTTAATTAATTCTGATTGTTCTATTTTTGACTTGGTTTTCATTGTTGAGATTTATCAAAATCTAGATTATTCGTTGATTATTTGCCAGATATCTTTTTGGATTTGAGAGGTCGAGGTTTTATCATGCCATTTTTGCTGTAGTAATCTGATACCGACCTCAGCATATTTAGTTACCAGTTTAAATACTTCTGCGCTATCTTCTGGTTCTAACTCGTTATTTCTTTTCCGAATAGCATAAACTCCCGCTTCCAACGCTAAACGAACATTATCATCAAGACGATATACTTCTACCAGACTTTTTGACCTAGTAGATAGTGATTGAGAAATATCTGCATTCTGTTTCATAGCATAAGCAGCAGCAAAAGCATAGGCATCAATGGCACGTTTGAATACTTGCTTTTTATCTACTAAATAGTCTAAATATCCTTTGGCTTCAGATGTAGCAATAAATTTTTTTGTTATGTCTAAGCGTTTCATTCCTCAACCTCAACAACAGAAGCATCTTCTATTCCTCCTAGTCGTCTAATTTTATGAATTTGAGCAACATTAGGCTTTAATTGTTGTAGAAGATGATCGGGTAAATCCCTATCTGTTGCTAACAGTATCACTTGAGAGTCAATATTGGGCAAAGATTTAACGATATTTTCTTGATGAATTTTATCGAGTTTGCCAAAAGGAGTATCCATCATTAAAGGGGCAGCTTTCCCAGACGCTAAGTTTAGTTCTGCAATAAAAGTAAATACTAAGGCTTCTTTCTCTATTAAATCGGAGTAAGTAATTCCATAATGAAATAATTCCGCTACTAGCTGACTAATAACAGAACTTCGGTTAGTTGCAGACTTAATAAAGTGTTTGATTCGGTTGATCTCAGATGTGATCAATTTTACTTCATCATCCACAATTGGCGGTACTACAAGTATATCAATTAATGTCGCGATCGCTTATAACCCCGTAACAGGAAACTTAGCATCAACTAATTCAATAATATCTCTAGGTTGTTTAGTATAAGTCTCAGCAATCAATTCATTAGTAGTAACCATTAATTTTTCAAAATCAACTAACCCTTCCAACTCTTGATAATCTATCCCTTCAAAAACTTCTTTTCCAGCACCTAATATGGCTTCAACCTGACAATTCAAAATATGCTCATTCCATTCATTAAGTTTAATATAATGAGACTTTTTACCTAATTTGTTACGTTTTTGAATCCCTAATAAACTATTACTAATGGAATTTCGCCAACTGCGAGTTACTCTTTTTTCAACCTGAATTTTAATAAGATGAATCAGCAAGATTACCAAGAAAGACTCTAAGTTATTAATCTTATCCTGTCTTCCCATTGCTTCTAATTCTTCTACTATTGCATAGGCACGGTCATATTCTTGGTGAAGTAAACAGTTTTTTAACTCTAATATTTCTTCCATTACATAATTTTAGTAGATAGTACTTCACTTCCATGATAATAATGATAGAAGTGTTTAAAAAAAAGCGAGCGCACAGCGCCACTTCGTGAGCGCATCAACCCAAAATCCCCAATAATCAACTTACAAACCAGTGCCAAAATCTAAAACTACTTGGATAGCACAAATCATAATCCCATTACTAGTCTTACCCATCAGTACTTCTAACGACTGACATCACGACTTCTGACTGACCCATAGGGGCACTAGTCTCAAAAATGTGATGGAACAAGTCAAACTTCTCTATCAACAACAATCGCCTCAAACTAATATTATCTACAACTTTGCTGCATCTGGAACATTACAAAGACAAATTGAACAAGGTGCAGAGATAGATATCTTTATTGCTGCTTCTCCAGCAAACATGGATAAGTAGATCGGGCTTGAAAAACTCAGCTATGTGAAGTTAAATAAAGCAATCTACTTTAATGCTATGAGGTCTTGACGATGGGGACACGCTTACGGGTCTTTCTGAATGCCGAAGAAAACCGCACCTTATTCGATCAAAGATTAGCCACCCATAGCTGATGTGCAATTAAAACTGATTTAAAAATCTCAGATCGCTATTATAAAGACGGCGAATATCATCAATTTGATGTAGTACCATAGCAAATCTTTCTACACCAAAACCAGCAGCAAAACCAGTATATACTTCAGGGTCATAACCTACTGCTTTGAGAACGTTAGGATCGACCATTCCACAGCCTAAAACTTCTAACCACTTACCTTTCCATTGCACATCTACTTCTGCTGAAGGTTCGGTAAAGGGGAAATAGCTGGTACGGAATTGTACAGAAAGATCATCCCCAAACATTCTCCGCAAAAACTCTTTGATTGTACCTTTGAGATCGGTAAACTTTAACCCTTTGTCTATTGCTAATAACTCTACCTGATGAAAGACTGCCGAGTGGGTAGCATCAACAGTATCCCTACGATAAACTCTTCCTGGTGCAATGATGCGAATGGGAGGTTCATTATTTTCCATGTAGCGAATTTGTACCGAAGAGGTATGGGTACGCAATAAATTACCCCCAGGAAGATAAAAGGTATCTTGCATATCTCTTGCTGGATGATCTTGAGGGGTATTAAGTGCCTCAAAATTGTAGTAGTCTGTTTCTACTTGGGGACCAGTAGCGACAGTGTAACCCAAACCCACAAAAATATCTAAAACTCGGTCGATAACTCCATTCAAGGGGTGTATTCTACCTAGAGGACGACTCACTCCAGGCATGGTAACATCTAGAGTTTCTGCTTTAATTTGCGCTTCAATAGCTGCTGTTTGTAAAGCTTCTTTTTGCTTCTCTAAATTATGTTGGATAGCTTCTTTAACTTCATTGGCTAATGAACCAACTACAGGACGTTCTTCGGGGCTTAATTTACCCATACCTCGCAAAATTTGGGAAAGTTGACCTTTTTTTCCGAGGTATTTAACTCTTAGTTGCTCTAGTTCATCTAAACTATTTAAGACTGCCATCGCGCTAATTGCTTCAGTTTGCAATTCTTTTAATTGAGTTTGAATAGAAGATATAGTCATTTTTTATAAGATTTAAAATGTCACAAGATTATCTATCGTAGTCGATTTTGCAGCTATCAGTTTAGCTAAATCTGGGGCATCCACACAATACAAGTTGTACCAGGTGAAAGTTAGGATAGTTCAGCTACAAAAATTTAAGAAACTCTTAGGAGTTGGCCTCTAAATAAATAGCGATCGCATTGAGCCATTTATCCGATCGCTCTATTGAAAGAGCAGTAGGCGGTGGGGACTGTGGAGGTTAAGATAGTTCGACCCAAGTTTATTGAGTAAATAGTGAATTGAGTAAATAGTGAAATGTTGGCGGCGAAGATTTAGTTTTTGAACATTTAGTTTTCGGATTTCTTCAATTAAATTATAGTAAATAGTTTTATAGTAAATAGTTGAGTCAGAGTATGGTCTCACTGGAAGCACTAGTCAGAGAACTCCGCTCTTTAATCAAGAAATCAGGGAATCAGTTGCCATGACATCCTTATCTAACAGTTTCATTGATAACTACATTCAGAGTGTTACTGAGCTGAGCCAGTCCCCTCAAAGAATTCCCTCCGCCGCCGAACTGGAGAAAGTGGCAGCGGATTTGGGGATTAGTCCCGACGAAATTGAATCCGCTCAGAAAAAGTCCCAGGCTCACTTGACCCGAGCACAGGGATATATGGGCCTAAAACATTGGGACGATGCTATTGAGGAACTAATTGAAGCCGTCGCTTTGTGTCCATCTAACTCAGATTTGCGACTGAGTTTGGCCGCTGCCCATCTAGGGCGTTGGCACCAGCGACATCGGCGAGATGATGTAGAAAATGTCCGTCTGAGAGTAAAGGAGTGTCTTTTGATTCAGCCAGATTCAGAAGAGGCACTCAACCTCCTGGCTAAGTTAGATAAGGCTTGTCAATGGCGCCGGACTCTCTTGGTAAGCTTGGTAATTGGTCTGGGTAGCTTCCTGACAACCAGCAGTCTTCTTTGGCTTGGACCTAAATCTTTGAGCGACTCATGGGCAGTGCTCTGGCATCGGGAATCCCAGCTCGAACAGTTAGAACAGCGACTGTTGGGAGAAATACAAGCCTTAAGGCAAGAGCAAGAGCAGCTAAGGAAGGAAGTTCTGTCTAGCCAGATTACAGAAAAACAGCGCTATCGCAATGGGCTCGCTCGATTGGATGAGCACCTCAAGCGACTGGAAAAAGCACAATTGGCTTGGCAATACCAGATGCGGAACCGACATTCCGCAGCTAGAAGAGCCGAGCGGGTGCAACGCCAAAAAGTTGGTTATGGTCAACAGAGCCGAGTCAGCTCCGAGAGCAGAGGCTCTAAGGGGGGAAATATTACCACAAATAAACTGGACCAGTTCGACTGATCAATTAACGTGAGTTCAATGGGAGAAAATTGCTGGTATTTTTAGTTCCTCGGTTAAGAAACGATTGAACTTGAACTGCATATTCTAACGGCGAAGATACTTTCTCTCTCTATTCTCCGTTCCTTGAACCCTAACTGGGACAGGGACAAATTCTGCTGGCTCGACAGTTAAAAATGCTTTCTCTGTAGCAACTGCTATTAAACCAATTAACAATAGAAAAATTAGAAGCATTATGATTATTAGGCTTGGTTAATATTAACTTTTGTCAACTATTTTAATATTTATGTAACAATAAAGCAAATTAACTTGCTTTAAATCTTGTTTGCTAGTAGCTACCATAGCTTATCGATTGAGGGATTGACCAGCCCTTCGGGCGAGGCGTGATGAGCAAGAGGCAGGAGGAAAAATTCAATGTCGTTAAACAAACAGTATTGCCCCGTGGCGAGGCAACCTCGCCCCACAGCCCCTCATGAATTTTGGACAGGGTTTATCAGTTTATAGTTTAGACATATTTTCGTCAAAGAAATCTTTATATAGTAAAGGTCTTGGCTGTTGTATTGTTATAGATAAGAAAAGTACCTCGATAAATTCATAACCCAAAAAGTATCGGGTTGCACTCAAGGTAATAAAGCTCTACTGATGGCAACAACTAAGCCAACCACATAAGTAACTTTCTTGAGTTGAGTGTGTAAAACTTTTTGCTCTTATGGTGGATTCAATTATTGGTTCTTATGTACTAGTGATACCACCTATGGAGGGAACCTCAGACTAACTACGATAGTTGTCAAACGAAAATAATTAGCAGTCCCAATGAATTAGAAAGCCGTCAATTTCTTGACGGTTGTTCACTATCCGATTAGTTTCTCTTACTTCCCCAAACTAAGTGATAAGATGAGAGACAATTATATGAATTTACTTTAAATTTACCTTAAAACTTCAGAATATAGTTACTTGTAACCAGTTGCTACTATAATATGACGACTAACCAAAACTACCATGACTTTATCCCCCAAGCTAGAGAAATAGACTATAATTCTCTGAGTCACAAAAATTCCCTACAAAACCTTGACGAAGTCAAAGCTGCTCGTGAGGCTATAGGCGAACGGGTTTCACAAGGTCGGGAGGGGTCCTGTCAACAGGACCCCTCACCTGAGTCGCAACGGAGAGCGCAAGGGGAGGGGGAGGTTGTGGAATCGAATTCCGCAACTCTAGACTCCCGTGACGAGGTTTCCTCGCCCCACACTCCTTCCATTTCAGACCCCCCTTCTGCCGTCTTACGGCAGATTTCCTTTGACCAACAGTCAGAGAAGGAACCCCAGGAACTTGTTTCTGCGAGTTACTCTGACAACAGAAAAAGTCAAGAGAGTCGTTTAGCTATAGAGCATTCTATGCAAGTAACTTCTCCTCCTACTAAATCAAAGATTATGAATACACAAGTTTCACGGCGACTTCATTGGTGGCAAGCTTGGCAATTGTGGGGAATATTATTAGTATTAGCTTCTGGTGGTATTGGCTATGGTGCAACTTCCATGTTGTTAAAGTTGCCCGAAACAGGAAGTTGTTCTAAGGTTTATTGGCCGATCGCCTCTGCTTCAGTAAGATTGTATTGCGCTCAGGTTTTAGCCGAAGAGAAAGATGTCAATAATCTCTTAAAAGCGATCGCTCTACTAGAAAATTTACCTGAAAATCATCCTCTCCGAAACGAAATTAACCGCAATATTGAAAAATGGGCAACTAAAATTCTTGCCATTGGAGAAGAGAAATTTCAAGAAGGTGATTTAGAATCAGCAATTGCTATTGCTCAACAAATTCCTGACAATGTGGAGGCACACAGTTTAGTAACATCAAAAATAAAGCAATGGGAAGATATTTGGGCAGAGGCTAGTAATAATTATGCTCAAGTCGAAGCAAGATTGCGAGCTTCTCAATGGGATGAAGCTTTTTCTTGGGTTGCCCGTTTAGCTGATAGTAAAAATACATATTGGGCAATTACTAAGTATCAAGAAACTATTGATAAAATCAATGTGGCTCAAGAAGAAAGTGCGGTTCTGGATAAAGCAGTAGCTCGTTTAAACAATGGCAAGATAGATGATTTACTAGAAGCGGTTAATAGGGCGCAAAAGATTCCCCAAGATAGCTACGCCTATCAAGAAGCTCAGGGTATCATTAATCAAGCTACAGAAAAACTCTTATCCAGAATCGAAACTTTAGTTGATCGACAAGAATGGTCTCTAGCCTTAAAAACAATTCATCGCATTCCCTATAGTCTGGGAATACAAGACCAAGTTGCAGATTGGAATGTATTGGCTGGGGCAGGGGTTAGTGCTAGTGTCGGGACAATTTTAGGAGTAGAAGATGCGATCGCCGAAGCCCAAAAACTGGAAGTAGATAGCCCTCTTTACGAAAAAGCGCAACAGTTAATTGATCGCTGGACACTAGAAATTGAAGATATTAAACACCTAAATAGAGCTAGAGAGCTAGCTGGAGGAAGAGATATTAGCAGTTATAATTCTGCTATTGTAGAAGCTCGCTTTGTACCTCCTAATAATCCTCGCTATGGAGAAGCCCAAAGAGAAATTCAGAATTGGCGACGGGAAATTCAAATTATCGAAGACCGACCTATCATAGAAAGAGCTAGGGAATTAGCTGTTGCCGGTAATGTTAGTGCTTGGCAGAAAGCAATCGCCGAAATTAATTTAGTAGCTTCTAGTAGTCCTCTATACTCAGAAGCCAGGAAATATGCCCGTACTTGGCAAAGTAACATCGAAAGAAAAGAAGACCAACCAATTTTAGACCAAGCTATTACTTTTGCTAACTTGGGGGATTATGAAAATGCGATCGCCACAGCCCAAAAAATCCTTGGAGGAAGGGCTTTATCTTCCCAAGCCCAAACTAAAATTAATCTTTGGCGCAAGGAAATTCAAGCAAGAAAATCTCTTCAAGAAGCCTACGCCCTCGCGAATCAAAGAACTCCCGATTCCCTAGCTAAAGCAATTCTAGTAGCTAGACAAGCTCCTTCTGGCACATCAATTTATAGTGAAATAGTACAAAAGGTTAATCTCTGGAGTGGAGAAATTTTGGCGATCGCCAGAAAAACATCTTCTGATTCCCTAGAAATAGCTATTGAAATCGCCCGTAAAGTACCTTCTGGTACAAATAGTTATCCTTCCGCTCAATCCCAAATCGAAGCTTGGCAACAGCAACTTGAGCCTCCAGTATTACTAGAAAAAAAATCTAAATCACAGTCTAGTATTGAATTAAATTAGTTAAAAACTTGAAAATATCCTGCTATAATACTACTGATTTGACTGACCTAGCTTAAGATCCTCTGCCCATTTTGCATCTTGAGTGAAGATAATATCAATTATTAAATCAGGATAATCTTGTTGTAAGTCTGTCGCTATTTTTTCTCGTATATAATCTAATTCGGCAACACTAGTCAGTTGAAAGTTTTGTGGTAGTAACCAGTAGATGCTCATAAATATGCTATTGCCAACTTGTGTTATTCTCAGCCAATGTCTTTCACAAGAAAACTCCTCTTTTGCAACTTCAAATATCCCTTTAAGTCGCTTTTGTGTTTCTGTACTAGGTGCGCCTAGTAATAATTGATGGATGCCTTGAAAAATAATTTGAATAGGGACCGGAAGAGTTACCAAGACTAAAAAAGCGACAATTGTAGAATCGGCATAGGGAACAAACCAGGCATAGGAAGTATTTTTGATTAAAGCAACGATGCCAAAGGCAATTCCTACTGAGAGACTAATTAAACCGTTAATTAACCAATTTTTGGCATCAACCTGAAGCATGACTGAGGGCGTTTTCTGACTGATACTTCTTTGAATAAAAGCTGTGATGAGACACCCTGTAGCTGCGATCGCTGCATAAATCACCGCCCTATTCGCATCCAAGGTTCGCCCACCATGCAGTAAAGCGCTTATTGCCGAAAATAAAGCAAATAAAGATATGGTAAAGATCAGTAAACCTTTGACCACATTCACAAGGGGGACAAAACTGAAATAGCCAAAGTTAAATCGAGCACTTTCCGGTTGCTGTTGCAGCCATGCCACCCAAAGCGTCACCACCGCCATGAGAAAACTGACGACATTAAAAAAACCATCGAGTAAAATCGCATCTGATTCAATCCAGATGCCAAAATAAATTCCCAATACTGACATAAACAGGGTTACGCCGACAGAGACATAAAGTCCCAATTTTTCCAGGCTACTGCGACTCATAGGCTGTTTCCCATTGATAGATCTAAGCTTAGTATACAGTTGATATGCTTAATCAGTTTGCAGAGACTACCAGTATTGTTAATGTTCTGAACTATTGTTAGATCATTAAACTCTAAACCTTTACCTAAAACAAAGCGATCTATTCCATCAACATAGAGTTACAATTCATCAATTGCTGTCTTTACCCAAAATCAATCATTTCAAAATGGTTCAATTAAACCCGAGTTCTAGTTTTAGCCTAACTATCCAGATTGAAATTCCTAACCGCCCTGGGGCTTTGGCTTCGGTGATGAGTGCGATCGCGTCTGTCGGGGGAAGTCTCGGAGATATTTCCCTACTACAACACAATCTTAAATATACCCAACGAGAACTAACGGTTGATGCTTCTAGTAGTGAACACGCAGAAGATATTATTAACAAGATTGAAACTTTACCTAGTGTAAGAGTTATAAGTTATAGCGATCGCACTTTTGCTTTGCATCAAGGGGGCAAAATTCGCATTGGGAGTAAGTTACCCCTCAAATCTCAATCCGATCTGGCAATGGCTTATACTCCTGGGGTGGGACGCATCTGTAGAGCGATCGCCGAAAAGCCTGAACAAGTTTATAATCTAACTGTCAAAGGTAACATGGTGGCAGTGGTAACTGATGGTAGTGCAGTATTGGGTTTAGGCAATTTGGGAGCAGAGGCTGCTTTACCAGTTATGGAAGGGAAAGCCTTGTTATTTAAAGAGTTTGCAGGAGTTGATGCCTTTCCGATTTGTCTTGCTACCCAGGATACAGAAGAGATTATTCAAACAGTGAAACATATCGCCCCTGTATTTGGGGGGATCAATTTAGAAGATATTGCTGCCCCGCGCTGTTTTGAAATTGAACAGAGACTGAGAAAAGAATTAGATATTCCTGTTTTTCATGACGATCAGCATGGTACAGCGATTGTAGTTCTAGCAGCCTTATATAATGCCCTAAAATTAGTTGGTAAAGACCTAGAATCAGTGAAAATTGTGATTAATGGGGCTGGTGCTGCTGGGGTTGCTATTGCTACCCTACTGAAAAAAGCTGGAGCAAATACCATCCTATTATGTGATTCTAAAGGCATTCTTTCCCGCGATCGCACCGGTCTCAATCCTCAGAAACAACAACTTGTTGTTAAAACCAAGGGAATTTTAGCAGATGCAGTACAAGATGCTGATGTCTTTTTAGGAGTCAGCGCACCAGGGGTACTCACACCTGATATGGTATATTCTATGGCACCCCAAGCTATTGTGTTTGCTATGGCGAACCCCATTCCCGAAATTCAACCCGAACTGATTTATGATGATGTGGCAGTAATGGCAACAGGGCGTAGTGACTATCCCAATCAAATTAATAATGTTTTAGCTTTTCCTGGGGTATTTAGGGGGGCTTTAGATTGTCGAGCCTCTGCGATTACTACTAATATGTATTTGGGAGCTGCTAAGGCGATCGCTGAATTAGTCAGTCCTGAAGATTTGGATCGGGAACACATTATCCCTTCCGTTTTCGATCCTAGAGTCTCTCAAACTGTTAAGAGTGCAGTTTGCCAAGCAGCAGAACAAGATGGAGTTGCTAGAATACCAACAACCAACAACTAACCATTCCATGATTGATGATATTCCAGAAGCTATAAGAGAAACGGTAGAAACTCCCCAAAAATCATCTCTCCCCGTTGCAATCTTAGCAACTTTAGCATTGGGAATAGGGGGGATTGCAGTGGGGCTGTTGATGTTTCTCTTCCCGATCAAATCTTCCCCCCAAGCTTCTACAGAGACAGTTACCGACCAAGCTACTTCCGTAATACAAGAGACTTCTGAACCTGAAATAAATGACTCTCCAACCGCAGAAACTATCCCCGAACCAGAACCCATAGAGAATGTCTTGGGACATTTACCCTATGAACAAGCAAAGCCATCAGAATTAGCCCCGATCACCGCCGATGGCTCGATCCAGTTGAAGAAATCCGCAGCTACAGAGTTTTTGAAAATGCAATCTGTCGCCAGACGACAAGGGATTATTCTCACTCCTATTTCGGGATTTCGGAACGAAGAGACGCAAAAATATCTTTTCTTTGAAGTGAAAAAAAATCGACTACAAGATACTAGCACTAGAGCCGAAGTTAGTGCGCCTCCTGGTTACAGTGAACATCATACAGGTTATGCGGTTGATATTGGGGATGGGTTAGTACCAGCTACTAACCTTAGTCCCAAGTTTGCGAATACTCCTGCTTTTCGTTGGTTAGAAAAAAATGCAGCAAGATATAGTTTTGAATTATCTTTTCCTCAAGACAATCCCCAGGGTATTAGTTACGAACCTTGGCATTGGCGATATGTAGGCGATCGCCACAGTTTAGAAACTTTTTACAAAGCACGCAATCTTAAATGATTGTTAATTTCTAATTGCCAATTTTTGATAACTGATTACTGAACATGACAAATTTTCAAGTTGAAACCCGTGAGTGGTGGGTGGAAAGATGGTTAGAGTTACTAGATTCCTATCGGTTTAAAAAACGCCTTGAAAGAGGACGCAACTACGCTAGAGAAGGTAATGTTCTGAGTATCGACTTTAGAGAATCTAAGGCTTTTGCCAAAGTACAGGGAAGCGATGTCGAACCCTATCAGGTATCCTTAGCTCTAGAACCTTTTACCGATGAAGATTGGGATTATGTTATTGCAACTATGTCACAAAAAGCCATTTATTCGGCTCAATTATTAGCAGGAGAGATGCCAGATAACATCGAACAAGTGTTTACGGCTAATGGCTTGAGTTTATTTCCTTTTTCTCTATCTGATGTCCGTTCTCGTTGTAGTTGTCCTGATAAAGCCAATCCTTGCAAACATATCGCAGCCGTTTATTACCAGTTAGGCGATCGCTTTAGTGAAGACCCCTTTGTAATTTTCCAGTTACGAGGACGCACTAGGGAACAAATCTTAGAAATGCTGCGTCAGTTAAGGAGTCAAAGGGTTGCTGTTAAAGGGGAAGCTATTAAGCTAGAACCGAAAAAAACCGAAATAAACACTAAACCGACTCAAAAACAGGATAAAAATGCAATCAAGCGTAACTTCTGGCAATATGACGAACCTTTAGAATCTTCATTGATTAATCTTACTCCCCCTACTGATAACAAAACTGTCCTTGATCTATTAGGAAAAATCCCTCTTCCGACTGCGGATGCAGATGCCGTTCAGCAATTTCTGGTTGCTGTTTATCTCTCTTCCAGAATTCATCCCATCGGCATAGCCGATGGGACGGGGCGTATAAACACTTGGGGAAACCCCAAGTGACAGCCCCTCATGAATTCTGGTCGTGAATTCAATATCTCTACATAGAAACTTCACAAAAGAAATTCCCAACCGATGGTAGGTTAAAAGTAGACACGAAGTTGAAATAACTCGGTCTAGAACCTAGACAACGAAATAAACATGGGTTTCAACCAGAAGTCTTAGATAACTCGCTGGAAGTGTAAAAGTTTGTTGCGAGCCTAAGTGAGTAAATTAATTGTTCAATCAATAATTGCAAGAAGT